>JBKJMR010000097.1:0-3962 GCA_046596275.1 Bacteroidia bacterium
GCATTATCAGAAAGTAATAAGGAACGATAACCATCGCCGATAAAATGTTTTCCGCTTCCGATCTGCACATTTAAAAATGGTTTCGGCGTGTAAGATATGTAACCGGTAGCCATCGCATAATCGTAACCATTGACTTTGAATTTTTTCCAGCGACCTTGCCCGGGAATGACTTGTGTTGCTTCTGCAAATTCTTTTATGTAACCGGGATAAAATGCCTGGTTTTCATAAAAGGAAGTCTCGAAAGAAACTTTTGTGCCGATGTTTCCGTGTGCTGTTATTCCGCGTGTGTTGATGTAATATCTTCCTGCTGCCGTGTCATTTCCATCCTTTATAACATTCATGGATTGAAGGTTAATCAATGGATCAATGTAGAGATGAAAAAGTGGTTCACCCTGCCCGACTTCGTCATTCAGGCGGGCGTTTTGTGGTGCGCGTTCTACTTGTAATAAACTATTTGTTCTGTGATAGTTTGTGATCCATCGTCCGAAAGCTTTTTGATTTTCATGAATTTTATATGGACGGGAATAATTTTGCTCTGCGATATTCTTCCTTAATGGATGGCCTTGCTCTATCCATGGTCGCATGGAGGAATGGAGTGGGAATGCTAATGAATTAGTTGTATCGGCGCCAAGCGAACGAAGTGTGGAATCTGCTTCGTATTGCTTTAGGGAATTGCTTAATGAAAAACCTTTTTGCTTTACCATTCTTGCTTCACTTTCCTGGATCCATTCCTGGTTGAGTGGAACGTTGGATTGCTGGGAGAAAAGAGAAATGCCACAGAGGCACAGGGGCACGGTTAAAAGAAATGTAAGGAGAGATTTTTTTGTGGACGAAAAAAAAATTTCGCTACGAAGACACATAGACCCAAAGGCCATCAACGGGAGATATTTTATTTTACGGGGTAATTCTCTTTTCAAAATAGTTGCTTTATCTATACTTCACGCAAAACATGATGGCCTGAAAGTTCTTCGTCAAACAATCCTTTTACGTCATTGTATACACTTTTGATTCCTTCTTCAAGCGAAATTTTATGGTGCCAGCCGAGGTTGTGAAGCTTTGTTACATCTGTCAGCTTTCTTGGTGTTCCGTCGGGTTGCGATGTATTGAAACGTAATTCGCCTTCGTAGCCTGTGATCTTTTTAATCAGCAATGCAAGATCACCGATGCTGATGTCGACTCCTGTTCCGATGTTTACAAATCCGGGCTCATTTACATTCAGCATCACGTACACACACGCATCGGCCATATCATCCACGTGACAAAATTCGCGTAACGGTTTTCCTGTTCCCCAAACTTCTACGAAGGATGATTTGGTGACTTTGGCAGTGTGAAATTTACGAAGCAGCGCAGGCAGCACATGAGAATTGTTCAGATCATAATTATCGTTCGGTCCGTATAAATTCGTTGGCATGACCGAAACAAAATTGCATCCATACTGATCGCGGTAAGCATCACACATTTTTATTCCTGTGATCTTTGCGATTGCATAAGGTTCATTCGTTGGCTCGAGCTGTCCTGAAAGTAAATATTCTTCTTTCAAAGGTTGTGGCGCAAGCTTCGGATAAATGCAGGTTGATCCGAGGAATAATAATTTTTTCGCGCCATTCACATATGCAGAATGAATGACGTTTGATTGGATCATCAGGTTATCATAAAGAAAAGCACCACGGTATTTATTGTTTGCAAGGATCCCTCCCACTTTCGCCGCAGCTAAAAAAATATACTCCGGTTTTTCCTCCGCAAAAAAATCCGCAACTGCTTTTTGATCACGCAAATCCATTTCCGAAGAAACGCGCGTTACAATATTTGTAAAACCGCGGGCAGCAAGATTGCGCATGATGGCGGACCCTGCCATTCCACGATGTCCTGCGATGTATATTTTACTTGATGGTTGCATTATCTTAATGGCGGGAACGAATTACGAATCTTTCGAATGTACGAATGCTGAATTTTGACTTTCGTATATTCGTTTTGATTCGTATTTCGCACCCTTTTTTTATTCATGAAATTTATTGACCAAATGTCCGCCTTCCATGAGATATTTATCTCTTTCGAAAATGCGCAAATCAGAAGCAACCATTTCTTTGCAAAGTTCTTCCACCGTATGTGTTGGTTCCCATCCTAAAATACGTTTTGCTTTTGATGCATCACCAACAAGCAAATCAACTTCAGCGGGACGGAAATATTCTTTGTCGACATGCACCAAAACTGTTCCGGTAGCTTTGTCAATTCCTTTTTCATCTACATCTTTTCCTTCCCACACAATTTCAATTCCTACTTCGCGGAAAGACCATTCAACGAACGTGCGCACTTTTATTTTTTTGCCGGTTGCGAGAACAAAATCATCAGCCACATCCTGCTGAAGCATGCGCCACATTCCTTCAACATAATCTTTCGCATGGCCCCAATCGCGTTCTGCATCCAAATTACCGAGATAAAGATCTTTTTGCAATCCCAATTTTATTCTTGCAGCAGCGCGTGTGATTTTTCTTGTTACAAATGTTTCGCCGCGCAATGGACTTTCGTGATTGAATAAAATTCCGTTGCATGCAAACATGCCGTATGCTTCGCGATAATTTTTTACGATCCAGAACGCATACAGCTTTGCAACACCATACGGACTTCTCGGATAAAACGGAGTTGTTTCTTTCTGCGGAATTTCCTGGACTAATCCATACAATTCCGAAGTAGAAGCCTGGTAAAATTTGGTTTTCTTTTCGGTGCCGAGAATTCGAATTGCTTCCAATAAACGAAGTGCGCCGATTCCATCTGCATTGGCGGTGTATTCCGGTGTATCGAAAGAAACTTTTACGTGCGACATTGCCGCAAGATTATAGATCTCATCGGGCTGAACTTCCTGGACGATGCGAATAAGATTTGTGGAATCTGTCAGATCGCCGTGATGCAGAAAAAACGGGCGGCCTTTTTCATGCTGATCATGATAAAGATGATCGATTCGCTGCGTATTGAAAAGTGAGCTGCGACGTTTCACACCATGAACGATGTAGCCTTTATCGAGCAATAATTCTGCGAGATAAGCTCCATCTTGACCGGTAATTCCTGTAATCAGTGCTGTTTTTGCCATTTTGAGATTAAATTGTCTGCAAAACTACGGTTTTCCCTGCGAAGAGTTAAATAGTTTTTAGTTCAGGGTTTGGAGTTAAAAAAGTTTCGGGTTTCGGGTTTCGAGTTAAAAAAGTTTCGGGTTTCAAGTTCAAAAAAGTTCCGGGTTACGGGATCGTGCGTCTAACCATCAAACACTAAACTCTGAATTCGAAATTCCGACTCGAAACTCTGAACCCGAAACTCCTAAACCCGAAACTTTTAATTCTATTTCAAAAAATCGCCATCTATAATGAAAAGTGTAGCGCCGGATTTTGAATAAGAGCGATGCGAGCTTGCATCATCTGAAACAACATAGCTCATTCCTCTTTTCATAGTAGTCTTTTCGCCGGTTTGCAATTCATTTATAAATTCTCCTTCGAGACAATGAACAACATGACCTTTCCGGCACCAATGATCAGCGAGATATTCAGCAGAATATTCAACCACCCTGATCCTTAATCCTGGAAGCTGAACCGTTTGCCAGAAGGAAGTTCCGGTTTCACCTTTGTGTTCGATCTTTTCAATTGCGTCCCAGTTGATATCCCGAAAAGGAATTTGTGCATTCATCCTAAAGTTTTTTTAAACGATCAGGAATATTTTTGAATTTTGCTCATATTCACGCTGCACAAGAAATTTCATTGATCAATTTTTTATCACGCAAATCTACTACCTGAGAAGCGTAATATTTCCTTTGCGAAGTACGGTTTTTCCATTGTCAAGCTTTCCTTCGTAGGCGTAAAAATAAACACCCTGCTCAACTGTTTTTCCGTCTTTGTCAATACCATTCCAGCAAAATTCAGGATCAGTTGTCTGATAAACAATTTGTCCCCAACGGTTATAAAACGTACATCGCATGC
>JBKJMR010000130.1:0-3206 GCA_046596275.1 Bacteroidia bacterium
CGCAAACAGAAAGTGGTCCTGAAACGGTTCCATTGGCCGGACCAGTTGTTTGTGTATAATAAATTGTTCCGTTGAATCTTCGTGGAGTAAAGCTTGCACCGAATGGATAATCTTTACCTGTTCCGTCTTTTACCTGCAAATCAGCATTGGAGGAATAAACAAATCCTACTGCTGTTCCATTGGTATAATTTACACTTGGTCCGCCTGCTGTTGTTCTTGTAATATAGAATGCGACTGTACATCCTGCAGTGACTGTAACGTTTACTGTTATAGGAACGGTGGTTGGAACATTATTCCCTGCACTTGTAACATTTGTAGTTCCCAGCAGTGTCCATGCACCGGGTGTAACAGTAAAACCAACGTGCGTTCCTACTTTGTAATAAATTTCGCAACCTGTTGTACCTGCCGCCATATTCACCTCAAAACAATTGATAGTAATATTGGTCAATGCAGTAATATCAAACATAATTCCCCGCTGTGCATTATTCTGATTATACGGCGTTGCATGATTATTCGAGGAAGGACAAGCTAAAGGAGATGGCGCAGGTGGTCCGGCTACGCGGTTGACAGAAGATAAAAGGACGGTATCACCGGCATCTGTAATGTAGGAATTGGATCTGGTTTGCTGTTGTGCAATAGCAGAAAACATTCCGGTAAACAGAAAGAATAGAAGTAGTCTTTGCTTCATGTGATACAACTAATTTTTTAACTGAACCAGGTATTGCCATAGCCGGTTCAGCAATGAAAGTTAGTGTATTTCTTCGTTTGTCCAAAAGCAACATGTAAGATTATCAGTGTTTTTGTAAATACACACTTGCCTTTCGGAGGAACCTTCTCATTATCCTCCCGTATAATAAAGCGACCCAAATAACCACACCCAGGCACTTTAATCCTTTTGCATGCGAATAACTTTACCCCCTGTTTTACGGGTGTGCTTTATATTTATTTTTTCCCTCTACTGTTGCGGAAAAATTAAAGCACAATGCCCTGCTTGTACAGCAACTACTTATAATGTAAACCTTTCGTCTGTAACGGATTCTGCATGGACGATATCGACAACACGGAATGGCAACTGCTGTTCAGAAACCAATTGCATTCGATTTAACGTAACACTTAATCCTTCTGCAGATCTTCTGAATTTTGACGTGACGAATCCTGCTCCGAGTGGTTCAGGGTTTTACCAGATCAATTGCGGTCCGCTGATTTCTATTGGTACACCGGCATGTATTATCGGCATGACCACTGTTTGTATCACCTATTGTAAACCGGGCGGTGATTCTCCTATATATCATATTACACAAACACGAACAGTACAAGGCTCAAACGATATTACCGTCCGTGCAGGTTGTACCGGAACATTAAGTGTTGCCGGGTTAACCCCTGCAAGCATTGTGTGGACTTCAATTAATCCAGCCCCTGTTGGAGCTTATAACTCTTACCTGAGCTGTACTTCTGCATGCACAAGTACGAACATAACACCAACAAGCAGCGTTCCGGCTTTCATTGATTATATGGTAAGCGGAACACCCACAACATCATGTCCCGGAACAAGCCGCGATACAATACGTGTAAATGTCGTTCCTGCAATGACAGTAAGTGTAGCACCGACAAACGGCGTTCTTTGTTCCGCCGGACCAGGATCAATTACACTTACAGCTACTGTTACAGGTGGAGCAATTCCGTATACGTATTTATGGTCACCGGGCGGACAAACAACTTCTTCGATCAGTGTAAGCAGTGCAGGAACGTATACCGTTTCCGTTGGTGATGCAACGACAGGTTGTCCACCAGTTAGCGCAACTGTGACTGTAACCGCTGCACCTACTCCGCCGGCACCGACTGTTTCAAGCAATAGTCCTGCTTGTGTTGGCTCGCCACTTAATTTAACCGCCAGCGCAATTGCGGGTGCAACGTATTCATGGACAGGTCCGAATTCTTTTACTTCAACATTACAAAATCCGACCATTGCAAGTGCTGTTGCTGCAAGCGCAGGAACTTACTCTGTTATTGCAACTGCGGCAGGATGCACAGGTCCTGCCGGAACGACTACTGTCGTTGTAAATCCAACTCCTGCTCCACCTGCGGCAGGAAGTAATAGCCCGGTTTGTTCCACTACATCACTAAATCTTACTGCTACAACAATTTCAGGCGCTACTTATTCGTGGACAGGTCCGAATTCATTTTCATCTGCAATACAAAACCCAACCATTACTAATGTTACAACTGCAGCCAGCGGCACCTATTCTGTGACTGTGACTGTTGCAGGATGCACAAGTACATTTGCAACAACGGTTGTTACGGTCAATGCAACTCCTGCTGCTCCAACTGCATCAAGCAATAGTCCTGTTTGTGCAGGTACAGCGCTTAATTTAACTGCAAGCGCAATTGCAGGTGCATCATATTCATGGACGGGTCCGAATTCATTTTCATCCGCAGTACAAAATCCAACCATTGCAAGTCCAACAACCGCAGCAAGCGGAACATACTCCGTAACTGCAACTGTTGGCGGATGCACAGGGCTTCCCGGAACAGTAACGGTTGTTGTTAACCCGATTCCTGCGGCGCCAACAGCTGCAAGCAATTCACCGATCTGTGCGGGATCAACTTTGAATTTAACGGCAAGCGCAATTACAGGAGCAACTTATTCCTGGACCGGTCCGAATTCATTTTCATCGTCGGTACAAAACCCGAACATTGCAGCAGCTACAATTGCAGCAAGCGGAACCTATTCTGTAACTGCAACCGTTGCAGGGTGTACCGGACCAGCAGGGACGGTTTCGGTAACCGTGAGCCCGGTTCCTGCAGCACCAACTGCATCAAGCAATTCACCGATTTGCGCAGGTTCTACCTTGAATTTAACTGCAAGCACTGTTACAGGCGCAATTTATACCTGGACAGGACCAAATAGCTTTACAAGCACCACACAAAATCCATCAATTATCAGCGCAACAATTGCAGCAAGCGGAACTTATTCTGTAACTGCAACAGTAGCAGGTTGTACTGGGCCTGCGGGAACAATAAGTGTTACGGTCAGCCCTTCACCAATTGCACCAACAGCAACAAGCAACAGCCCGATCTGCGCCGGAGCGACGTTGAATTTAAACGCAACGGCAATAACAAGCGCAACATATTCCTGGACAGGACCCAATTCATTTACAGCAGCAACACAAAACACAACGATTCCCGGTGCAACCGTAGCAGCAAGT
>JBKJMR010000226.1:0-3355 GCA_046596275.1 Bacteroidia bacterium
TGTCAGCGAGGCTGGATTAGGAAGTAAAATCTTAACAGCGATTAATATAGATGCTATTATTGATGATATATATAAACATAGATTTGATTTCCCTGAAAAAGATTTTTCATTCGAAGAATTAATAGATTTCTATTCGGTCAATTATGTAAATGATGAAAGAATATTTAATGGGTTAACTTCTAAATGCGGTGTTTGTGAATTTAGAGCTAACGAAAGTCAAATGTTGGCTGGGGCAAAGTCTGGTTATCATGAATGCTGGGAAAAACTTGCCAAATTCGGTAAGGGTGATTTTGAAATTCCGCACGTTCTTAAAGTGTGGGATTTTCGAAAAAAAGACGAATATATTTCGAATGATCAATATTTTCAGAAACTTCTGAGTAGAAGTGATCTGGAAGCCAAAAACGCTAAGCCAAATTTTGAGCCAGGATTATCAAGGGTAGACAGGCAGGATTTGCAAATTACAAAATCAAAAAATGGAGATAAAACTCAATTTTTTGATAGGGATGGTATGAAAGATGAAATGCAAAAATGGAACTATCCACTGCATTTTATCGATTTTGAAACTTCAGCAGTTGCAATTCCATTTTCAAAGGGAAAGAGACCTTATGAACAAATAGCGTTTCAATTTTCGCATCATATCGTTAATAAGGATGGCTCGATAGAGCATAAAGGGCAATGGATTAATAATACTCCTGGTTATTTTCCAAACTTTGACTTTGTACGGCAATTGAAGCTTGAATTGGAAAATGATGGCGGAACTATTTTCAGATACGCTGCTCATGAGAATTCAATTCTTAATGCAATTTATAGGCAGTTAATTGGCTCGAACGAAAAAGATAAAGATGTTTTATGTCAATGGATTAAGACAATTACTAAAGCGACAGGAAGCAGCGCTGAAAAATGGGAAGGTGAAAGAAATATGGTAGATATGAGAGATCTCGTCTTGAAATATTACTATCATCCAATGACAGAAGGATCAAACTCAATCAAATATATTTTACCTGCTATTTTGAATGAAAGCGAATTTCTAAAGGAGAAGTATTCGAAACCGATTTATGGGGAAGAGATCAAAAGCCATAATTATGCTAATCACCAATGGATTTATTTAGGTAAAGATGGCAAAGTTGACAATCCCTATGAAAGATTGCCTAGAGTTTTTGAAAACGTGAGTTTTGAGAAGCTTGATGATTTAGTTATGGATGAGGAAGTGGGAATTGCTGATGGCGGAGCAGCTATGATTGCTTATGCACAGATGCAGTTTACTCAAATGTCAGAACCAGAAAGAGAAGCAATTGAAGCCGCGCTTTTGAAGTATTGTGAACTTGATACGTTTGCAATGGTTATGATTTATGAAGCATGGAATGAATGGTGTAAATAAGATATTTTACAAAATATGGCACATTCTAAATTTGCAGATGCCCGTTATCGTTTAATTAATCGGGAGCTTAAGAAGAAAGACTGGGTGAAAACATCTGAACTTAAAAGGAAAATTGAGTCAGAATTGGGCCACACAATTTCTCTTCGACAAATTGAAAAAGACATGAACAACATGCAAAATGATGTGTTCTTGAATTTTGATGCTCCAATTAAGTATGATAAAAGCAACAAGGCATATCAATATACAGATAGAAGCTTTTCAATTGAGAAATTTAATTTAAGAGAAGACGAGATTTTGGCATTAAAATTCCATGCAGCTTCACTAAACCAGTATCGAGATTCCGGGATATTTAAGGATTTCTCAAATGCTCTTCAGAAAGTTGTTGAAGCCGTAAGTATAAAAAGTCAATTGGATGCGGGAACGAATTCGCGGTTAATTGTACAAACGGACAATGTTGTTACAAGCAAAGGGAGCCAATATCTGACGGTAATTGCACAGGCAATTGAGGGAAGAAAAAAAATAGAATTCCATTATAAAAAATTCGGTGACCTGGAATCAAAAAACAGACTTTTTTTGCCATACCTTCTAAAGGAATACAAAAACAGGTGGTATCTAATAGGTAAATTGGATAATGGTGAGCACGTTTTGACTTTCGCATTAGATAGAATAACGGGACTTAAAAACACATCGGATAATTTCATTATCGATTCATCGTTTGATCATAATAAATATTTTAAGTATTCTTTTGGTATTACTAAACCAGAGAAACCACCGGTTAAAATCACTCTTCTTTTTACACCTCAGCAAGGAAATTATATCAAATCACTCCCAATTCACCACTCTCAAAAAATAATTTCTGAAGATAAAAAAGGTTTAAAAGTGTGTATTGAAACTATTCCTTCATATGAATTATTTGAATATATTGTAGGTCAGGGTACTGCTGTAAAAGTCGTTTCTCCTAAACGTTTTGCTAATGACGTGAAAGCTATTCACCAAGCTGCATTTAAGCAATACAATAAATAATCAAATTTATTTTCTTCTTTTTTCGATGGCGAACTATCAGTTCGCCATGACGCATTTTCTTTGTACCGGATTTGTATGTCTTGTCGTCTCAGGCTAAAAAATGAATGTCCCCTTTTCATTTTATATGCATGCTGTCAGGTAATACACTAAGAGAAACCGGATACGCTGACGGTATAACTCTTTTCTTTTTCAGCGGAAACAATTTAATACAACCACAAGTAATGGACCCACTAGTACAAGCTCAGTTTCGTAAGTTTCATGAAAAAATAAAGCTAAACGATACTGATGATCTCGCTCCTGTAAGAGAAAAAAGAGAAATTCTTCTTCAGGAGATCCGCGACTTTTTAAAAAAGAAGCAAGAAAAAGACGGTAAGCCGTTGATCACTTTTACTGTATTCAATCAAGGTAGTTATCCTATGGGAACCGGCAACCAACCGCTGCATAGTGATGATGATTATGACATTGATGTTGGCCTTGCTTTTCATATTTCTAAAGATGATTATACTCCTATTGAAGTAAAGAAATGGGTGTTTGATGCCTTGCAGAAACCAAATAGGACAGTTCAGTTTAAACGTCCTTGCATTCGTGTGCAGTATCATGAAAAAGGTGAAGTATACTTCCATGTAGATTTTGCAATTTATTCTGATGAAGAATCGAATAGTGATGGCAAAACATACATTGCCAAGGGTAAGCCTGGTATTCCTAAAGAAGAAAATATTTGGGAAGTATCTGAACCTAAAAAACTGAAAGAGCTTATTAATGACCGTTTTAAAAAGGTTGAAGATAAGGACCAGTTCAAGCGCGACATTCGCTATTTAAAGCGTTGGAAAGATTTTCAGTTCACTGACACTGTGAATGGAATTCCAACCGGTATCGCGCTTACCGCTCTTGCATATCGAGGATTTGAGCCTTATACTGTCGGATTCACCGGAAGTGAAATTGATGACCTTAAGG
>JBKJMR010000255.1:0-2782 GCA_046596275.1 Bacteroidia bacterium
CAGGAACGGGTTTAAAATTTTCCTATTACAGATCGGAAAGTGCGGATAAGTCAATGGCTGCATTTAAAGCCGCAACAGAAAATACAAATGCAAAAGTTCCGACACTTATCACTCCAAAACATTCTTCAGCAGCTCCACCAGTAGCTGCTGAAAAGAAAACAGATAAACCTGTAGTCGTCGCACAGGCAAAACCCAATACAACAAAACCCAAATTAAACAGTCACGGAAAAGTTATTTATGAGCCGGATCCGATGGACGTTGCAAAGCTTGATTTACTTGGCATTGACATTTCACAGCTCCAGATTATATATGAAGACCAGTCGCCCAAGCTGGAGGGATTTGGTGGTTGTAAATATAAGGTGCTTTACAACGGTGTTTTTATGGGTTATTTCGGAATACAACGTGTTGATGGTTTAATGCGCGAAGAAGGTGAAGTGACACAGTTCAAAAATGCATATGCAGGAAAAGATCCGATTTTTCTGAACCAGGTAAATTCCGGCAAGCTTTGGAAATTTGCAATTGAAGCTGACCAAGATAATTTCGGTGATCCTGATTTTCTCACCCTGCTTTTGCAGGGAGGTTTTCCTAATTCAAAGTATGATGGACTGAGTGGTGCAATGTTGATTTCAGGAGCGGTGCTTGATGTAAGCGGAAGTTTGCCGGGGATGAGTGTGGGAATGGTAAATCTGGTGCGGATGATGCGTGCGGAGGTGAAGGGGAATGCGGGTGGGAAAGGGAAAGTCGAGGAAAAGAAAGCGGTTGCTAACAATCAACAACTCGTAAAACCCTATGAAAATTTAACACCCCAAGAGTTAAAATCTTTTGATCGCAGTAAATTAAGTATTGGGACAGAAGTAAGCTTACAAAAACAAGCAAGACACTTGCCAAACAATCCAAAGAGTTATTTAAGTACTCTAAAAAGCGTAGAAGAAGCACAAAGCATTTTGGCCGACTATAATTCAGGAAAAGGCGAAATCGTAAAAATTCCCAGTAAAAATCCCGGCGGGTATAATCGTGCGATTGTGAGATTTCCTGATAATTCACACCTTGGTAACTGGGGTACGAAAACCCAATCGGGTGAAATTATATCGGTTTCTTCTAATACTTTTATGATTGAAGGAAGTGCGAATAGTGTGAAAGTATATCCCGTAAACCCAGCAAATTATTAAACCATGAATGAATTAATCGGCGAAACAATAACAGCTATTAAATTTGAAAACGAATATTACGATCAGCCAGATTCGACAGGATTTCCGTGTTTTAAATTTTCTTCTTTTCAATTAGAACTTGAAACTGCTTCTGGCAAGCGCTTTCTTTTCTATCCAACTAATGAAAAGGTTGATTATGAACTTGGATTAACATTGAACGGGGAGCCAAATGAACAGGGTAATTCAGTTGCAAATGAAGAGCAATGGGAATCAATTATCGGGGAAAAAATAATTGAAATAGAACCAATAAGGGATGAGCTGAAATCATTGATTGGTCTGAAGATTAACTTCGATGAAAACAAAATCTTTTTTGTGATGTGTGCCGATTATGAATACAACGGGACTATGAAGGACTTCACAATTATCCCGGGAACGAGCGGCATTATAGTTTTGTTTGAAGTCGAGTGTTACAAAAAGTATTTTAGTTTTTTATAGGTGAATTGAAAATCTTTGGGGTCATGAAATCACTACAATTGGGATTTAAACCTTTTGCAAAAAGATGCATTTGAATATTCACAAAGAAAAAAGAAGTGAGTAAAAAGAATGAACAGATTTAAGTTTTTATCTGGGAAGCCTTTGGGCGGAAGCCTTCGAAAGCCATCCTGACATTAAATTGATGTGCGTTAGCTCCAATTAACAGGGGATACAGATTAGATATTTATGTCCTTCTAAATTCAAAATTTTACAAATTAGCCGCATATAATATCGTACGGCTGCAGCAGGATTTTGAGCTTGAATTGAAAGAATATGGATATTATTCTATCGATCCGAATTTAATATTGGTTAATGAAGTTTCTAAGTCAGAAATAAACTTAACAATAAACAATTTGGTTGGTCAAAAATACTTCGAACAAATTAAATCACTGGATCCTGAACAAGTTCCAAAATTTTAATGGATCTCGTTTTTGAACTATTTAGCAATATAGTTTGCAATGAGGGAATAGGCACAGCTAATATAAAATCTAAGTGAGGAGAATATCGAATCGAACTTAGTAAATTCATTTCCCGGATACCGTAGTAGTCCAAAAAAAATTTTTACGTTTAGAGTATATACTACTTCTGAGTTCAATCAAAGAATCCAACCAAATGGTTTTAAAATTATTAAATAGATATGATACCTTATTTCACAGGATTTGCTTATTTCCAATCAGAGCTTTCATTAGAAGAAGCAGCGAAAATTATTTCTGACCGTATCCTTGGTGGAGCAAAATTCGGCGGCGCTGATGAAGACATTCATGAGGAAATACCTGCTGTATATGTTAGCGAAACAATTTTAGGATTCAATATTGTTTTAGATGGCTATAGTGGCTTTCTTCCCGAACAACGATTTGAATTATCAATTGTTCAAAACAATTCTACTATAGAAGGTGCTATAAGAATTGATATGAGTGCTCATTTAGAAAAAGCCCTGGCAATGGGATTAAAGGATATAAGTGAAATTAAATTGTTACCTGGATAAGATGGCATAGCAGATTATCTGAACATTTCTTTTGCGTGAGAATAAAGAAGTTACTTTTCCTTTTGGAGAAAAACACAATAGCTGCATTGGAAAATTCCCCGTAGAGAGATGCACA
>JBKJMR010000427.1:0-9775 GCA_046596275.1 Bacteroidia bacterium
TATGATTATCGTCCACTCCTAACCATCTTCGTCCTTATCTGGATCAGCGATACTATGGCTTATGTTTGCGGAAGACTTTTCGGAAAACATAAATTATGGGAACGCATTTCACCGAAAAAAACATGGGAAGGATTCATTGGTGGATTTATTTTCACTGTTGTTGCCGGTGGAATGATCGCAAACTTGGTTCTTTATAACCCGCATAGCTTTAGCGAAGAAATTAAATGGATCTGTGTAGCGGCAGTAATTTCTATAACAGGAATGCTCGGTGATTTAGTGGAATCGCTTTTCAAAAGAAGCATCGACGTAAAAGATTCCGGCACCATTCTGCCCGGACATGGCGGAATTCTCGATCGCTTTGATGCATTATTGCTCGCAACTCCTTTTGCGCTGACAACGTATTATATCTGCGATCATTTGTTTAGTCACAACTATTTATAGCGGATATTATTCCTGTTTATTATTTGCCACAGAGGCAAATGAACACAGTAAAAAACTTTTTACCGTGCCCCTGTGCCTCCGTGGCATTTAGCTTTTGAGATAAACTCTCTTTAAAAAGTTGCTCCTCTCACTGCTCCATTGCATCTAACTTTTACGATAAATCTCCATTTACCACCGACCAACAGCCAACCACAAGGGCTGATTTTCAACGGTCAGAATGAAAAATAATCCCTAATTTTGTGCCCGAATTCTCCTAACAAGAAAAAACCAAATTATAGCTATGGCAACTACAGCAAAAAAGACGGAAGAAGCTGCAACAAATAACCCGCAGATAAAGGCGCAGATTGAACACCCCTCCATGTTTGACGCAGTGCTCGCACGTCTGGATAAAGCCGCAGAACTTTTCGGCCTCAAACCCGATATCGCTGAAATTCTGCGTCACCCGAAAAAAGAAGTTAAAGTCAGTCTTCCTGTTAAAATGGATGACGGCTCTGTTAAAGTATTCGAAGGTTTCCGCACAGTTCACTCCACACATCTCGGACCATCGAAAGGTGGAATTCGTTATGCGATGGATGTAAACGATGATGAAGTTCGCGCGCTTGCTGCATGGATGACCATTAAATGTGCTATTGCAAATATTCCTTACGGCGGTGGAAAAGGTGGAATCAAATGTGATCCACGCAAAATGTCGGAAGGCGAATTGGAACGTATGACACGCGCATACACCCGTTCAATGGCTGATGTATTCGGCGAAAACAAAGACGTTCCTGCTCCGGATATGGGAACAGGCAAACGCGAAATGGCTTGGTTGCTCGACGAATTCAACCGCATCAAAGGAGAAGATTGTCCTGGTGTTGTAACCGGCAAACCTGTTACACTCGGCGGATCAAAAGGACGTGAAGCTGCGACTGGTCGCGGTGTAATGGTTTCTTCACTTGCTGCAATGAAAAAGATCGGCATCAATCACAAAACCGCTACTGCTGCAGTGCAGGGTTTTGGAAATGTCGGCTCACATGCATCAAGACTTCTTGCTTCAAAAAACATTAAAATCCTTGCTATCTCTGATCATACAGCTGCTTATTTCAACGAAGGCGGAATTGATGTGGATGCTGCAATTAAATACGTTGCTGCAAACGGAAATATGCTGAAAGGTTTTACCGGCGGCGAAGAAATTGAAAAAAATTCTATTCTCACACTTGATGTAGACCTGCTCGTTCCTGCAGCTATTCAAGGTGTGATCACAGGAGCAAATGCAAAAGACATCAAAGCAAAATTGATCGTTGAAGGTGCAAATGGTCCGACAGAAGCAGAAGCAGATGAGATCCTCAACAAAAAAGGAATCATCGTAGTTCCTGACGTTCTTGCAAATGGTGGCGGTGTTACTGTTTCTTACTTCGAGTGGGTTCAGAATAAATACGGACACTACTGGAGCGAAGATGAAGTGAACGCAAAACACGATGCATCTATGTCACAAGCATTCGAGAATTGCTGGTTCAATGCAAAACAGTTCAACACCAGCATGCGTATCGGAGCTTACATCACCGCGTTAAAGCGTTTGGATAAAGCGATCCGTTACAAAGGACAGTACTAGAATTTGCTAATGTGCTAATTAGTTAATTTGTTAATGAAAATGCCGGATGGGAAACTGTTCGGCATTTTTTTAGATACCGATTGCCAGGATGGATTTGGTAATCTGGTAATCTGATAATCTGGTAATCTGGTAATTTAAAAAACGTGGCCCCGTGCCTGAGCCTGTACTGAGCTTGTTGAAGTATGGCATTTTAAAAATCGTGCAGGAAATTTCACATCGCATGGCTTTGTGTTTTGGTGTCGCGTGGCAAAACTATCTCCTAAGACGATGTATCTTTCCTTGATCATTCGCATTATGAAATCATGAAAATAAAACTGCATCATTCTTTTATTGCTGCTATGCTCTTCTTTTCTCTTGCATCAGCACAATCGCGCGGAATGTATTTCAGTGGAATAGTTTGCAAGGTTGGCACAAAAGAAGACAGTGCATTCCTGATTAATACGGAATTAAAAATTTGGAAAGCATCCTTAAAAGGAAAGGTGCGGGTGTACGACAATGCCTCTAATGATAATGGCTTTAATGTTGTGATGTCTAAGTATTCAATTCAAATGAGCTTCAAAGATTCCGGACTTGTCCGAAGCTCAACTTCTCCTTACCATGTAGAAATGCATGCTAAAGATTCCTTTCCGGTTAAAAGTTCGACTTCGTTTTACAAAATGGTGTTAATGAATAATCGCAATGCTGACACAACATATATTATGGCTATTTCGCCGATGTTGATCTGGACACGCGGACTTTATTCATTTTATTACGGACCACAAGTCCAGGACACATCTGTTATGTATCGCATCGCGCTGGCTGATTATCCTGCATTACTGGCGCCGAAAGAGATGAACCGTTTGAAATACTTTACCCTGGATCAATTTTCAAATACGTTGCGAGGGAAATTATCAGGCGACACCGTATACAGAATTGCAAGATTCACCTGCGACTCCAATGAATACTTACCGCAATCACCTTACCGCAACTTATTATTGTGGCTGTCAAATGGTATCAACGACTACAGAAATCCACCGAAAAAGTGGTATCGCGATAAAGAACTATTTCATCGCATGTCAAAATTTGAAGTTGATAAGTCTTTTTCTCATTGGGACAGTACGAACGCCATAGAAGATCCTAATCGCAGCGGCACATTTATTTCTGCACCATTAAAAATTGTAGGTCAACCGAAATCACTTCTTATATATGAAAGATGGATTCCTTTTACACCAACATTGATCGTGTATCCATACAATCAACCTGCTCAGCGGTACATAGGTTACAAAAGAGAAGTGTTGGCATACGGCATGGTCGTAACGACTGGAAGCACGCTTTGGATCACGCCTGAAGAGTTCAACCAGGCTTTGCTACGGGATGAATTCAATTTTCTACCTTATGAAGAATGTCTCCGGGCCGAACGATATAAAACCTTGCAGATTGATGTACCTATATGGTAACTTTCAATGCTCATTCGCATTATGAAATCATGAAAATAAAACTACTTTTCTTTTCAGCAATTCTATTTCTGCTCGCGCACTTTTCATCAGCGCAAACACCCGGATTTCTATATAGCAGCATTCGTCGTCCTGTTCAGAATAAACAAGATAGCCTTGTGCTTATTCGCAATGAGCAGAAAATGTGGATGGCGGCAAGTAAAGGAAATGTGCAGATGTATGATAATGCCATGTTCGATTGTGAATTCAAAGTGCGGATGAGTAAGGCCGCGATTGAGGGCAGCTTTCAAGATTCCATTCCTTTAAAAAGCGGCGCATCGTTTTATATGATAAACCTGATGGAAAACAGGAATGCGGATACATGTTACACCATGAGCTTTTCGCCTTTTCTGAACTATCAATACCAGGAAAAAATCCGGTGGATTCAAGACAGCACTGCCTATTCAAAACCTGATACAGGCAAAGTTAATGTAACTCGATTAGCGTTTAATTATGGTCACTGGGAAATGGGAAAGTGGCAAACAGGAATGGGTGTACGTTTTCTTATCCCACTAAGCGAATATCCGGCTGTCATTCCTGCTAAAAACATGGCGGAGCTGAACAAAGTTTACCGCGCGCAATTTGCATCTCAGCTCAGAGGAAAATTATCCGGCGATACAATTTTTCGCACATTATTCTTTACTGTTGATTCGAATGAATATTTGCCTCAAGCGCCATATGCGAATTTAATACTGCAATTGCAGAATAATTTATTCGGTGGCGATCTTCATGCCTTTCCAGCCCATGATCTGAAAATGCCGATGTCAAAACGTGCAATCGAAGTAGCGCATGTGGGTTGGGATAGCACCAACCAGTTAGAAGATCCGAATAATCCCGGAGTATTTATTCTTGCACCGCTTAGATATGAAGGTCGTCCAAAATCATTTGTGATTTATGAAAAATGGATTCCATTCACTCAGCCAGGAAATTCAATTTATCCATCACCACATTTGAGTTATCGCAGAGAAATTGTTGCTTATGGTTTACGCCTGACCAACGAATCAATTCTCTGGCTAAAACCTACAGAAGTAATCAAGGTGCTTGCCATTGACTATAACTTCACACCCTACGAAGAATGTTTCCGTGCCGAACGTTTTAAAACATTACAGATCCAGGTTCCTAAATGGTAATTGCTTCCGAAGGTTAAAAAGTTCATCCCCAAATCTTTCATCCGTAATCGGTAATCGGTAATCCTGTAATCTGTAATCCCGTAATCCGTAATTCATTTCCTCCCCCGCAACATCTCCCTCTTCCCCACCGGACCTTCCACCCGCTCCACACTAAATCCTGCAGCAATTAAATTTCTTCTCACCTGTCCTTTCGCGCAATACGTCACGAGGATTCCGCCGGGCTTCATTCCATCAAAAAGTTTTTTAAAAATTTCCGCTGTCCACAATTCCGGCTGGGCTCCGGGTGAAAATGCATCATAGAAAACAAGATCATAAGCTGCTCCATCCGGAATAAAATCTTCCAGCTTTATTTTCTTTTTAAGAAGCGTAAATCCACTCTCAATTGAAACAGCAGTTTCCCATTCAACACTATGCAGCTTAAAGAAATTTCCCTGCTGTTGATTTGCATTTAATTGCTCCGCATAATTCAACCCCGAAATTTCACTTTCCTCCAATGGAAAAGCTTCCAGCGATGTATATTGAACCGTAAGCGATGGAGCTGCAACACATTCCAGTAAGACTAAAAATGCATTCAGTCCCGTTCCGAATCCCATTTCCAAAACAGAAATATCATTCGTGTTTTTTCGTGCTTCTTCCCATCCCATTTTCATAAACACATGCTGCGATTCCTGCACCGCACCATGAATAGAATGGTAATGCTGCTCTAAATGAGAATTGTAAATCGTTGATGAACCATCGCTGGTTAACGTAACTTTTCTTTCCAATGGGATTATTCAAAATTCAAGATTCAAGATTATTAATTGTTCTTAAATTTTGAATTTTGAATCTTGAATCTGATTATTTAGAAAGAATTTTGAACTCAGTGCGACGATTATTCGCCATGCCGGGTTCGGTTTCATTGGTATCAATCGGCTTTGCTTCACCGTAACCTTTGAACTCCAAACGATCCAATTTTATTCCATGCGCGACTAAATAATCTACGCAGGCTTTTGCACGGGCTTCTGATAATTTTTGATTGCCTTCATCTGATCCGCGGCTATCAGTGTGTCCTGATAGCTCAATACGGATGGTAGGATTATCAGAAAGAATTTTCACAAGCAGATCAAGCTCCTGCGACGATTCCGGTTTTAAAGTGGCTTTGGCGTAATCAAAGAAAACATTTCGCAACACGATCGTGCTTCCGACGGCGATCTTTTCCATCTCAATATCTTTCGTCACTTCCTGGAATGTTGCAATGACAGGAATATCAAAGTTCTCCGAATGAAAAAGATATCCATCCATCTTCACATAAATCCCATAATTTTTTCCAGACGGAAGTGTAACAAGATATTTCCCGGAGGATGAATTCGCATAAAATGTTGCAATGGTTTGATTCAATCCATTATCAACAATTTCAATCCGCGCACCTAATGGCACGTGGCTCAGCTTATCCGTTACTGCACCTTTCAGAATAGTTACGTTCGCTGATTTAACTGCAACAGGCTGCAAGGCTTCTACATTTTTTACCGGCTGCGCTAATCCTGCAAGCAAATTATCTTCCGAGCTTAAAGCAAGCGGCTTGTCGGGACCAAGAAAAGTAATTTTGTAAATATCTTTTTCACCTTGTCCGTCTGCTTTGTTGGAAGCATAATACCCGTGCTTACCATTTGCAGAAATAACAAAGAACACATCATCATCCGGACCGTTGATCGGCCAGCCTAAATTTTCAGGTGTTCCCCATTTGCCATCTTTTAATTCACTTTTAAAAATATCATAGCCGCCCATTGTGTTATGACCCTGCGAAGAAAAATACATTGTCTTTCCATCCGGATGAATAAAAACACCTTCCTCACCATAAATTGTATTGATCGGCAAACCGATATTTGTAGATGCGCCCCATTTGCCTTTTGCATCCATATTCGAAACCCAAACATCACGGTGACCGATTCCTCCGTCTTTGTCAGAAATATAATAGAGCTTTTTGCCATCGAATGAAAGCGAAACAGTAGATTCATGATCATCGGAATTAATATTTTTGTTCATGCGTTCAGGCTCAGACCAAACAGCACCTTTTAATTCACATTCGTAGAGATCACCATTATTCGAAGGACGATATACATATAATTTTTGTCCATCAGGAGAAATCCCGGCTGTAGCATCGTGATCAACGCTGTTAATCGGTTTTCCCATATTCACCGGCGTACTCCAGGCACCGGAAATATAAGTACAGCGATAAATATCTTCGTAATAATCTCCGTTCTCCAGCTTTGCTCCTGTTGAAGTATTTCTTCTCGAAGTAAAATACATTTCAGATTCATCGGCAGTAATGATCGGGGAGAATTCAGGATAAGAAGTATTTACAACGCCGCCGATATTGTCGATAAAAACACGTTGTGGATTTTTCTGCAATTCTTTTCCTGAAACACATTCCTGTATTTTGCGGTTCATGTCAGCAATTTTATCACGGTTATCTGCAGGATTTGAATTCAATGGTGCGAGATATGCGCGGTAAGCTGTAATTGCTTTGTCCCATTGCGCATGGAGGTGATACAAACGACCAAGATAAAATTGCGCTCGTATATCCACATTCGGATTTAAGGTAATTGCCTTTTCAATATATTTCAGTCCCATCAAACGCTGGGAAGAAATATTGTAATAACAAACTGCAATACGAAAGTTGAGCGTTGCGCTATTCGGATTAAAAGCATTTGCAATTACATATTCCGCAAGCGCCAAACGATATCCCTCAGCAGCACCGCTACCAAACTCATTGATCCCATTCGGCAAATAATGATTTTTCTCAACAAAATATTTTAGGCCGGATGCTTCTTCAGCCTGTGCAGCTTTGAAAATATCATTTCCATCTTCATAATGTTTATTCGCTTCCTTAAATGCTTTGCGGTCGGTAAAATTCTTGTCATCGAATTCTATATTGCTCTGGGCAATACAATTCGCAAATGCAAGAATGAAAAAAGAAGCTGTAAGAAGTATATGTTTACTTTTCATAATCGGAAATAAATAATGGGTTAGTGACAATCGTTCACATATTGTTTTGCAGATTCAATCCCTAGCTCTGAAGCTTTTTTAAAATCGGTGCATGCTGAATTGTCACGAAGCATTTCTTTTGCGATACCACGATTCAAATAGGCTTCACCATAATTTGCATTCAGCTGAATTGCTTTGTTGCAATCTTCTACTGCTCCTTTGTAATCACGTTGTTTGTAACGAACAGCAGCGCGATTTACATAAGCAAATGCATAATCATTCTTCAGCTGAATTGCTTTATTAAAATCAGACATGGCGCCTTCGTAATCGCCACTGAGAAATTTTGTGTAACCGCGATTATTATAAGCGATGTAATAATCGGATTTCATATTGAGGGCGGTTGTATACGATTCGATTGCCCCTTTCAGATCACCTTTTTCCCTGCGCACAGATCCTAGATTATTATAAACGAAAGGCAAACCCGGGTTGACCTTTATCGCCATTTGATAATCAGAAATTGCGCCGTCAAGATTTCCTGCTTGTTTTTTTGCGCTTCCGCGATCGTTCCAGTAATAAGCATCTTTACTATTCACCTGGATCGCTTTATCAAAATCCTGGCAAGCACCGGCATAATTATTCGCCTGGAATTTTAAAATGCCACAATGATACCACGCCTTATCCTGGTTCGGGTTAATGCGAACTGCATTGGCAAAATCCTCTTCAGCGCCTTTTTTATCGCCTTCATTTTCACGTGCAAGTCCGCGTGAAAAATAAGCGTAATCAGCAGCCGGATTCAGCTCGATCACTTTATTAAAATCTTCGATCGCTGATTTAGTCATGATCAATTCGATCTTTGCCAAACCGCGGCTGTAGATCGCTTTTTCAAAATCAGGCTTCATCTCGATTGCTTTGTTGAAATCGGGAAGCGCATCGGCGAATTGTTTAGCGTTGAATTTTGTAATGCCGCTGTTATAAAATACTTCAGCTTCTTGTGAAGGGGCCAGCGTTATTGCCCTTACGGTGTCCTGCGCGTAGGCATATGCGGAACAGGCCAGCAGAAATGCCAGCAAAAACAAGTTTTTAATTTTCATAATTGGCGGTTGTGTTTACTCCCCTAAAATAACAATTTACAGGTAAGTATACGCCTAAATGAAAATAAAGATGCGCTATTTGACAGGAACGTATTTAATATTCCAATTCAAAACTACCTGGGATAAATTAAATGTGATTCAGTATACATTTAATGAAAGTGCCGACCTTAGCGGGTTTGCCGTTAAGAATTCAGCAGAAAAAATCTGCGTGGGCTTGTGCGGAAGAAAACCATGGAGCTAAGGTGGGCAAGTGTGTAAGCGCGGCTTGGTTTTCGCTCGATTTTTTCTGCTGAATTTAGGCAAAGCCGCGTCAGATGGCGATTTTTTTGCTTCTTTTTTACTAAAAAAAAGAAGAGAGGAATAATTGGGGAATTGACAAGCTCGAATCAAAAAAATTTCGGACAGTAGTGATTCCGATTCAACATAAGGGGCTAAATGACATAGCTAATAATACATCTTTTTCTCCTATTGCCAAATCACCTGAAAAAGCGCATATTGTGTACCTTTAGCCCCAAATTTATAGTATGGCCAAGTCGAAAAACGGCAGTAAAAAGAACGCAATCGTAGGACAAGAAGAGCTTGCCTTCCTCGAACGTTATATCAATAACCCTTCTCCAACAGGGTTTGAATCTCCCGGACAGCTCTTGTGGCTGGAATATATCAAACCGTATATCGATGAGCATTTCGTGGATGCATACGGAACTGCAGTTGGTGTGATCAATCCGAAAGCGCCTTACAAAGTCGTTATTGAAGCGCATGCAGATGAAATTTCCTGGTTCGTGCATTACATTACGAAAGACGGATTTATCTACCTGCGTCGTAACGGTGGTTCTGATCACCAGATCGCGCCTTCGAAACGGGTGAATATTCATACGGATAATGGAATCGTTAAGGCATTTTTCGGATGGCCTGCAATTCATGTGCGTGAAGCTGGAAAAGAAGAATCGCCTTCACTGAAAAATATTTTCCTTGATTGCGGCGCTGCTTCTGATAAAGAAGTTGAAAAGCTCGGAATTCATGTGGGGTGCGTTGTAACGTACGAAGATGAATTCATGATCCTCAACAATAAATATTATGTGGGTCGTG
>JBKJMR010000486.1:0-2838 GCA_046596275.1 Bacteroidia bacterium
CAGTACAATACTGAATGGATTCACAACGGTTCATATACCGTTTTAAATTTGAGCACGAATAAAATAACTGTAAAGGGTAATTATTTGGCAATACATGAAAGCGATGTGCTTGATAAGAAAAAGTACGCATCGCTGCTGAAGAAATATAATTCGACATATATGTTCAGGGGTGGAAAAATCGGAGAGGATTTAATGGATGAGATACCTATTGGTACGTGGTATTTTTATGATGCAAATGGAAAATTAACAAAGACAATTAAATATGATTGGGAAGATTGTCTTCGGTCAAAGTAAAACTTACAGCCTCCTGAATTTCTTCAAACTCTGCAAATACTTAGAATCAATTCCATTCGCAGCGCCGAACTTTTCTTTCAACCCTTTTTCAAAAACATCCATCACTTCAGTTCCTGTTTGAGGAATGAAATATTTATTCTCCACTTCAAATTCGCAGATTTCCACTTTCGCTGTTTTTGATTCGATCAGCGGATAAAATGTGGCGAAGTCAAGCGATGTTTCTAAGATCCAATTGAATTGCGGATTGATAAATAAAAACTTCGGCAATACAGAAGCGGGACGATTTTGCGTGATGTTTTTAAATGCAGAAGTTGAAGATTTCGGATCAATATAAAGATGGCTGCGAAGTCTTTTTACTCCGCCGAATAACACAGGCCGCAATGTCTTTAAGCTTTGTTGATCCAAACCTTTCAGTTTCAAATGCGATAATTTTTGAAAAGGAATAATTGGTCCGGCAACATTATCCCGGATCCACTTTTGAAGCTGTTCCGTTGCTAATAAAAGTTCCGGCGCTTGCGGATTAATCGTTTTTCGTTCCAGCTGCGAGAAAAAAACATCCAGCACAACGGGTAGGGGAGACCAGCGGTTAACTGTTTTCACGGTATAAAAGTCCAGTTCCGTTTCTTCCACTTCCATACGCAATCCGCTGCTGTTTTCCATTTCACTTTTCAGCTGAAAGGAATACGTAACGAGCTTCCCGAGATTTCGCTTTCGGAAACGCAGTGATAAATGGTTTTGCGCAATGCTGAAATCAGGTGTATCAAGGTAAATATCATAATACACATCTTCCGAATGATTGTGCGTGGATAAACCATTTAACGTTCCGGAAGAAGTAACAAATGCAAGAAGCGAATCAGGATTGCTGACAATATATTTCCGCTGCTCTTCAACTCCCTGCGCAAAAAGAAAATTCGCAGAGAAAAGAAAAAGCAAAACGAGATGCAAAAATTTATCAGTTACCATAATTTCTGAACCTGCCTTTAGTTGATAAATAGCTGACCGGATGTTTTGCTTTTTCATAATCAACAAGCAGCTTGCCGTCTTTTATCACTTCAACACCATCAATATTCATATCAAGATGTGTGTTGAATGCAATCGGATGTTCATCCTGCAAACCAAATGCTTTTAAAATGGATGCACGCCGCGATGCTAATTTGTGAAAATATAATGTTTCAATTGGTTTCGGCCAATGTCCCGATTCAACCATTTGCTGCAACATAAATTCATCCAGCACCGCGATCTTTTTTGCCATCCACAGCAGATCAGTGTAAGTCGCTTTTTCATAACAAGGCAAAATGGAATTGATTGGATTATTCAATGTTACAATCCCGTTTTTAGTTGTTGCCACTTCCCACGGAAATTCATTGACCAAACCGACTTTAAAATCTGCCGGCAACACGCCATACGAAACGCCGAAGCTTGTACCGAGATCAGAAAATACTGCCGACATCCTGTATTCATGATTTCCACTATGAACAGTTGTAAGCAAAGTATTTGCTTCACGCGTATCCCAGTTGCCGATAAAAGCATTTGCCAAAAGTGCGCCACGTAATTCTCTGCGGTTTTCATTTGAAAGCAAATACGGAACAAAAGAGCCGATTCGTTTTACACGATCAGGCCTTGCTTCAAGCAAGCATTCTTTGAAACGCATAAATGATTTGCCAATGAATTTTTGCAGCTCATTATTTTCTTTTGCTTGTTCAGCTGTAATTATTCCTGAAGCAGAAATGAAAGAAGCGAGATCAATTTTGTAAATCTTTTTGATGGCAGATTTCAGTTGTTCCGCATTCCTGATTTCATTTAAATCATCAAAGACCAATGTCAATTCATCTGCGCCGTAATAATAAGGATGATCAACATCGTAACCCAGCGCAGCAAAAATATGTGAACCTACAGGATCGGTATGCACTTCATCACCCCATTTCAACGACCAGTTATTGTCAAGATCTAAATCTATGACATCCACTTTCGGTGCTGAGCCGGAATAGCTGGGTGCATCAAAAATGACAACCATGTTTTGTTTCGCCTTCACTTTTTTCAAACGCGCCAGCTGATCAAAACGTTCATGTGGAGCAACAGCTTCAATTTGTCTGTGCCAGAAAGGAGAATCTTTTGGATCGGCTTGCAGATTGGTTGGACTAACATTTGCAGCTTCGTGATCTGCGATTTCATTCTTGTAACGAAAACTTTTGCTGCGTTTCGAATCTGTAAACATGCCGACTTTTTCACTGAACGAAACATCCGGATTCGCAGACGCAATTGTTTTTTGTTTCAATGATTCACTGAACAAAGCGAGCTCATAAAAAATTTCCATGAGCTCATCATCAACAGTTTTATTGTCGTGATATGCTTCTGACAATTTAACGTACAGGTGTTTTATATGCCGTGTGAATGCTTTTTTTCTTTCGGGAATAATATGCTTTCCATAATAAATAGAATCATTATCGGTTAAGAAATTGCAAATGTCATTCACATATTCCATGTTGATCTTGCCACTTTTACTGAAAGCAGCTAAGCTTTGCGGATGTGAATGGAGTAATAAAG
>JBKJMR010000502.1:0-6270 GCA_046596275.1 Bacteroidia bacterium
AAAATTAGGAATCAATTTATTGTTTGATGAGAATTCCTACAGGGAAATGATCATCACGTTGCAGAAGGTGATGGATGCGGAGAAAGGAAGACTCTCCCATTTACGCGAAGTGTTGTACGGTGAAGAAAAAGCAAAATTTCAAAAAATAGATTCTAAAATTGAAATGCCCGGTCTGAATGTATTTCAGAATGATGCGGTGAAATTAATTGATGCTGCTGAAGATGTGGCGTTGGTGCATGGCCCTCCCGGTACAGGAAAAACGACAACATTCATACAGGCTATTCGTCATACGCTGCAAACTGAAAAGCAGGTGTTGGTTTGTAGTCCGAGCAATATTGCTGTTGATCTGCTTACAGAACGTTTGGTGCGGCAAGGCGTAACTGTTTTGCGTTTGGGAAATCCTGCGCGTGTTTCGGAAGAGGTGATGAATAATACGCTTGATGTTAAGATGACAAATCATGCGTCTTACAAAGAGCTGAAGGAATACCGTAAACGTGCAGAAGAATATTTTGCGATGGCGAAAAAGTATAAGCGCAATTTTGGTCAGCAGGAACGCACGCAGCGTAATTTATTATTTACTGAAGCAAAACAATTATTAAAAGATGCTTCAGCGCTGGAAGATTATATCCAGTGGGAACAATTTGAAAATGCGCAGGTCATTGCATGCACGCCTGTTGTTTCATCAGGAAGATTAATGCGTGAGAAAAAGTTCCGCACGGTTTTTATTGATGAAGCGGCACAAGCATTAGAGCCGATGAGCTGGATTCCTATTTCGCGCGCTGACCGTGTGATCTTTGCGGGAGATCATTTTCAATTGCCACCAACTGTAAAATCTAAAAAAGCAGAAGATGGCGGATTGAAATATACTTTATTCGAGCGCGTAGTAAAATCACAACCGGAAGCGACTGCGTTGTTGCGCACACAATACCGCATGCACGACAAGATCATGCAGTTTTCGAATAAAATGTTTTATGAAGGAAAATTAATTTCAGACGATTCAGTAAAAGACAATCATTTAAGCTTTGATGAATCGGATGATCTGCTGGTAAAGCCTGTTGATTTTATCGACACTGCCGGTTGCGGATTTACAGAAGAACAAAACCCGGAAACGTTGAGCATTTCTAATAAAGAGGAAGCTGATCTCTTGTTGAAGCATCTCGGGAATGTGTTGGAGCAGTATGAACGAAAACCTGCTAAGCCGCTTAGCATAGGAATTATCGCACCCTACAAATCGCAAACTGAATATTTGAAACTACAGCTGGAAGAACAAGTGTATTTCAAAGATTCACAAAATCATTTTTCTGTTCGCACCGTCGATGGTTTCCAGGGACAGGAGCGCGATATCATTTGCATCAGCTTAACACGCAGCAATGACAATGGTGAAATAGGTTTTCTTGCTGATACACGCAGGATGAACGTTGCGCTTACACGTGCGAAGAAAAAATTAATTGTGTTTGGCGATAGTGCTACGCTTGCGAACAATTCTTTTTACAAATCGTTTTTGGAGTATGTGGAAGAAATTGATGCATATAGGAGTGCATGGGAGCTGATTAATACGGATTGAGGCGTGATGAAGTATGTTCATTTGTTTTAAGATGATAGTGGAAGTGTATAGAGAGAATTGCTATATCCTTTTTATTTATGCCAAAGCAATACATTAAACGTAGTTCCTACCATATATCCGCTATACTCATCAAACCTTTTATTTGTATACTGGTAACCGCCCTGTATATTCCACAAGACTGATTTTGTAGACAAAAGCTGAACCCCGGCTACAGGTGTAAATTGGAAAGTGGAAAAATTCCTTTGAAATAATCCTCCCACTTCAAGTCCGAAAAAGGGAATTAAATATTTTCTGTCTGTGTTCCCTTCAAATGATAAGTTTAATCCTATGTTGGAATAAAAAATATCCTTAGCTTCAGAATTATCGCTCGACATAATGCTGAGGTTACCATACGTTTTTACTCTTGCTGGACCGTGTTTGTATGAGTTCTTTCCTATTGCTCTTGCGTAAATAACAAACTCTGTCATTAAACCATGATAAGTTCCCAAAGCCGAATTTTTAGGAGCGTAAATTTTATATCCAACTCCGGGCATAAAATAGTCATCCCATTCTGTATCCGTATTGGTTTGTGCAAATGCAAAAGTGGTGATGAATAACAGGGCTAGGGTTGTAGTAATGCTTTTCATGTATTCCGTTTTTAGTTAAACTTCTTAATTAGAAGTAAAATTAAATGCAGACGGAAAATTTTAGAAACGGATAGATGCAACCATTTCGGTTGAGACGATGCTTTTTACTAATTGGCTTCGAATATTGCCGGTGAAAAAAGCGAAGTTGCAGTTTTTGCCAAAACAATTAAGCGATTGGGAAAATTCGCAAATTAAATATTAGAAAGTTGACTGATCAATATTAATGATGTGCAATCTTTTTTGACACTTGTTGCTCACCCGCATTCACTTTTACAATGTAAACACCAGGGGCAAACCCACTTATGTCAATCGCAGCAGAAAGCGTATTAAGTTTTTGAGAGAAAATCAGCCTCCCGCTAAGTTCGAAAAATTCAATTTGCATTTCACCGGGCATTTCTTTGACAATGGTTACAGTATTTTCTACCGGATTTGAATAAATGAAAATGCCTGCATTGATCTCATCATCATTAATACTTTGTGTTTTACTCAATCCTACACAATCGGATGTCAGATCACATTTGTCATGCGTAACCTGTACGGCATATTGACCGCTTAAATTTGTAACGAGGTAAGATGGATTAGTTTCACCCGCCACCGGCAGACCTGTAGCGCAATCTATCCATTGATAGGTATGAAACGTATCTGAAACCGTGAGTATATTTCCGTTCTGCACAATCATACTATCGAGGTGAATAATGATGGGATTACCTGAAGCTGTGAAGTCGAAATTATTTCCTGAATAATCTGTTACAGTTGAAATAGGATTCGGATCATCAAAATGCCATAGTGCACCGGTCTGACCGTCAGGAATGAATTCAGTTGTTTGCAGACTGAATGAAGTTGTATAACGAACCGTATCGCTTATACGCAGTTCATCAATATATCCACGAAAATGATCGTATAAAATTGGCTGTACAATACTATAGCCGACTGTCAGAAAATTACCTGGATAATAATTGTGATTGTATTCCGGGGGAAAGCCCGTGAAGTTTCCGTCGAAATACATTACAAACTCATCAAGTGAATAATCATACGTTACTGCAATATGATGCCACAGGTAATCGGGCGGGAATTGATTGAATTGCCAGCAAACCTGGTTATTGCCATTATAGGGTGCGCACAACTCATGTATATTCAGCGTGCTGTCCAATGACAAAATATTTACGTTCATCAGGCTGGAATTTTCTACAACCATTTCAATCCAGTTTCCTGTATCACGGCACGATTTGAACCAGAATTCAATTGTAAAATCGCTGTTGGCTGGAACCGGGTATCCTCCTGCGCGCAGTTCGTCATTAATACCGTCGAAGTGAATATATGCACCAAACGGCTGGGCTTTTGCAAATGAAAAAGTAAAAGTCAGCACTGTGAGAAGTAATAAGCGCATCGGTATTAAATGTATGATTTTCATTTTTAGAGCAACGCGTGTTTTATAGTGATGTCGTATAAATAAAGCGAGCTAAAGATTAGTCCTAAGAACTCTCTCTGAACCGGCTCGCTCGTATTAATTGATTTTTATTAAAAAACTTTACTTAGCCAAAAAATTTGACTTGCCTTCTATTGCAATTCTAATGCATAATAGTGTAAAGATGAATGTCATTGGGGTAAAAATGTAAGTCTCTGTACTTGTTTTTGCCAATAGGTTTCCAATTGTATTTAAAAAGAAGACCACCGCAAATATCCAAATAATAAAGGTCAGAACTTTTGCATTTATTTTAACAGGAATGTAATTTGCCTTTACTGCAATAAAAAAAATGATAAATAAATTAACAAGGATCGACATGATCTCAAAGCTTCTCATTTGTTCCACCGTTTCTAATTTACCTCCCCACACAATATTGAACGGGATCAGTTGGAAAAGAATGCAAAGATGAAATGCAATCACCAGCCCAAGCATTACTAACATCACTTTAACAGCCATTCCGAATGGTATGCGCTTCAACATCGATATGCTTTATGATTTAATTTGTATTGATCAGGGCTAAAATCCTGCACTTCTTTTTAATGCTCTCTAATCATCAACACATCAGTAAAATTCTTCAGCACACTTTTCTTTTCTTCATCCGCCTTTACACTCGCCAACGCCGCAATTCCGATTTCATAATGACGATGCATTTCTTTTTCTGCCGCTGCTTTTACATGCAGCACATCATACAACGCTTTCACAGCTTCTACTTTTTCTTTTGCATCTTTCATTCCCGCTTGCGACCATTGCAATAATTCTTCCTGCTGGTACTTGTTCGCCGATTCAAAAGCCTTTAGTAATAAATATGTTTTTTTGTTCGCTACAATATCGCCGCCAACTTGTTTCCCGAATTTATCTGCATCACCATACACATCTAAAATATCATCCTGCAATTGAAAAGCAATTCCTACATGCTTGCCGAACTCATATAATTTTTTCGCTTCTGCTTTTTCAGCTTCTGCACATATTGCACCGATCTCCAATGAAGCGGCAAGCAAAACAGCAGTTTTTAATTCGATCATGCGCAGGTAATCAGCAATAGAAACTGTTGCCTGCTTTTCAAAATCCATATCCAGCTGCTGACCTTCGCACACTTCAAGCGCAGTTTTTGTGAACACATCCAATACTTCCGGAAGCACATTCTTCGGACTCAATGCAAGCTGACGAAACGCTTCTGTATACATTGCATCGCCGCTGAGAATGGCAATATTTGAATTCCATTTTGCATGAACGCTTGCTTTTCCTCTTCGCAGAGGAGCATTGTCCATAATATCATCGTGCAGCAAAGTAAAATTATGGAAGAGCTCAATTCCTTTTGCAGCAGGCAATGCGCAATGCACATCGTCTTTGAAAAGTCCTGCACCCATTAAGGTAAGCAACGGCCGCATTCTTTTTCCGCCGAAAGAAAGTGTGTAGCGAATTGGTTCGTATAAGCTTTCCGGGTGGGAGGGAAGCGATGCGCTGAATCCTGCAAAAGATTCTGCGAGCAGCTGGCTATACGTTGCAGGATTCATCAGAGAATATAAGATGTGTCGGCGAGCACGCGTTTAATTCCTTCTTCAAGCGGAAGCAAGTCGCGCTTGAGCAGCTGTTTCATTTTGGTTGTATCAGGCCTGCGTCTTGTCATATCACCTTCGGTCAATGCAGGACCGTGAATGACCTTAGAAGAAGAACCAGTAAGCCTGATAATAAGATTAGCAAGCTCAAGAATACTTGTTTCTGTTTCACTCCCGATATTGATCACATCATCCATCGACTCCTGGTGGGTGAATGCACGAAAGCATGCGTCAACATTATCATCAACGAAACAAAATGTTCGTGTTTGTTTTCCGTCGCCGTTGATCGTGATCGGTTCATTTTTTAATGCAGCGCGAATGAATCTTGAAATAACAAAATCAGGACTTTGTTTCGGGCCGTATGTATTAAAGAAACGGAAGATGGTATAGCTTAAACCGTATTCTTTAAAATAGGCTTTCAAAAAAGCTTCACCAGCATTTTTTACGATCGCATAAGGCAGACGCGAATTTAATGGAGTTGTTTCTTCGTTCTGCGGATATTCAACCGGTTCACCGTACACTTCTGATGACGAAGAAAAGAAAACACGTTTAACTGAAGATGTTGTGGAAAGATTCAGGATGTGCTGAATGCCTTGCAGATCCTGCAGCACCATTAGCGGATGATCGAGCGTACGTTGAACACCAACCAGCGCAGCATAATGAAAAACGTATTCAAAATGATGCATCAGAAACACATCGGTAATTTTATTAAAGTTGTTTACATCTGCTTTAATGAATTCGATATTATCGTGCGGAGAAAAAGGGATTTTCTTAATATCACCGGTGTGCAGGTTGTCAACGATCACGACATGGTTTTTCGGATCAGCAGCGAGACGTTCAACCATTGTGCTTGCAATGAAGCCTGCGCCTCCTGTAACAAGGATCTTTGTTTTTTTCTGTGCCGGGATTGCCATTGAAAAATTTTATACTATTTCATGTGATCAAATTTCCGTAAACAATTTGCCATTGTTGACGAAAGCGCATTATTAAAACGCTACCGCAGGTTTAATAAATACTGGCCGTAACCACTTTTTAATAATGGCTGTGCGAGTGCGTGAA
>JBKJMR010000511.1:0-2786 GCA_046596275.1 Bacteroidia bacterium
ATTGTCAACTCAATCTTTCCCGAACACAGATTTTATAATTACTGCTCCGTGAATCATTGATCATTAAATTTTTGATCCCGATACTATCGGGATAAATTCTTTAATCATCGAATTTCGAATTTTCAAATCATCGAATTTTCAAATTTCAATTCAAGGCAAAATCAAAATCGAAGCACCCACCGGCACACGAGCATAAAGATCATTCAATTCCTCATTCTGCACACTGATACATCCCCATGTTAAATTCTGTTTATCATCACCCGGCCAGTTTCCATACCAGCCGTGAATGCCGATGCCGCCACCGAGCTTTGTATTTTTCGGAGGTTCATTCCCCGCATTATTCGCTTTGATGATTGCGTTCTTCTGCGCTTCGGTGATCAATCCTTTTTTCAATCCATTTACCGCATCCGCATTATTCGGATAATTTAAACGCATCCACGCCACACCAAAATAAGCAGCAGCATCACCATAAAAAGGTCCGCGCGATTTCTGGATGATCTTGTACATACCTTCCGGCGTATGATTATCGCCCTGCTGCACTTTATGTCCGAGAGGCGATTGTCCAAGCGCGATGATGTAAGTCTTCAGCAGTTTTCCTTTCGCATACAAGTGCATTCGATAATTGCTTTTATGCGCAATCAGCAACGTATCAATTTTCGCAAGCGAGTCGGGGAGAGGGAGTGAATCAATAGTTTCTGCATCATCATTTTCTTCCGGCTCATTTTGCATCGAAGCAGGAAGCAATGTTTTCTGCAAAAGTTTTGCTTCTTTCCATTCGGGTAATTTATGATCGCCCAGAAAATAAAAAGCGCCGGCATAAACGCCGATGAACATGAGGCAGAAAATGAGGAGGAGTTTTATGCGGTAAGACATACCTAAATGTAAAAAGCAGGATGATAGGGTGGGGTGGAGGAAAAGTTAAAAAATATGCATGATGTTAAACCGCATATAATTTTTTCCCATTAAGAACAACACAATATCCGTATGTATCTTTAATCCCACTGGAATATTCAGGATGGTAGTGTGTAGGCTGCGTATAATAGACAGGAGCATCTTTTAAAGTTGCATAAATGCACATGGCCAAAGAAATAGGTTTAGGACCGTAAGGCGCAAATATGGGGCGTTTATCGCCTCCATCAGTTTCACTCGCGATGTATTCAAAAGCATCCGGCATATTATTAGAATCGAGTCTGATGATGCTGTCTGATGATTTGAATGTAAACGATTTCTCAATTTTCCTTACAAAATCCCAAGTCCTTTGATAATTTGGCGGGCCAGGAGGAAATGGGAATAAGAATTTCACCGGTGTAGCATTATATTGAGATAGCAAAAGCTCTGGAAGACCAAAAGGCATAAAACCAATACCAATAATTGCAATATCAATCTGCGGTTCTGGAAAATCAACTGGCATGAACAATGGAAGGTGATCCCAACTATGAGGATTACCTGAAAGCTCATGGTCGCAATACTTCTCGGGAGTGCTATAGGTGACTACCAAGTTTTCAAGATTATGACTCATCAGCAATTTTATCATTGGAAAGAAAAAACGCTTTGGGAAAGTCGAGATATCAATAATGATATTACCTGAACTTGTTTTCAAGAAACTGTTTATACTATCAACAATTTCTTTGTAAGGTTCTAGAAGCTTATGATCCTCAATAGTGACGGCTGATGTTGTTGAAGCACGCAGCTTAGCTTGATTAGACGTCAGTTTGTCTTGAATAACAGAGGTATCTTTAGATGGAGGATCAATTATTGTATAAAAAAGGGATTGGTTAATCTGCCCGGTCTTTTCTAATTCCAAAAGCGTAGCTATAAACCTGTCCTCAGTAGATATGCATCCTATTAAATCCCATTTCCCATTGGGAAGTTTTGGGAGTAGCCAATTTAATTCACCCCAAGGTCTAAAGTGTTTTCCGATCATGTGCTTTCCTTTGTATTAAAAGTCCATTTTTCTTTGACCGTCTTTATTAGGCTTGGCTTTACCTTTTTTTTCATTGAATATTTCGGGAAACTTCGTTTTTTCAAATACTCCGGACTCCGTCAGCCATGTTGCAACAGTTTTCAAATCCACATACATCGGCTCTTTAGTATGGGCATATGGAATTTTAAAGTAAGAAGATAATATCGGGTTCAAATAAAATTTCCAGCGAGGCTTTTTGTTCTTGTACCTTGTAGTATGAGCCCCGTCATATAAATCTCCGTAATTGCAAGCATCCAATAAAAATTCATAAATCGTTTTGTTTTTTTGGAAATCTTCCATCGTCAGAGAAAAACCATTTTTCCCTGGGTAAGACATAGCTGTGTCTTCTAAAAGAGTTTTATGAAATAGAGTTCCTAAATAGTTAATAAATATTTTGCGTTCTTTTCCACCCTTTACATTGGACATATTTGCAAGCCAATCATTGCTGGTTTCCCGTATTCCTGCAGATTGAACAACTTCGTCAAGAGTTGGCAATAACATTTCCGAATCCTCTGCTTCATTCCTTTTGTCCCTTATCCACACATCCCAAATATGTTGACACAGCCTTAAAAAAATTAATATATGCCCCCCTGACAACCCTAATAAATCCTCCTTCCCATACCAAATCAATTGCTGGCGATTACGGGAAGCAATCTGCATTAATCCTTGTCCGGCTCTTTCCTTTTTCCAGTACTTTTTATTTTCCATCTCCCATGGATAGGGTTTTTCCAAATTCTTATCATTGACAATATCTCCTTTACCTTTTTGCCTCGCCCAAGCTTCCCCTAAACGTGCAGAAAAGGGATCATCAACAGCTAATTTC
>JBKJMR010000637.1:0-7926 GCA_046596275.1 Bacteroidia bacterium
AAGACCTAGTTTCATACGGGGAGAAAACGACTCGCTTAATCAGCAATGATCAGCTTACCATTACCTTTTTTATCTCCCGTTTGCAGCGAATAAAAATAAGTGCCGGCTGCATAACCGCTGAGATCAAGTGTAAAAATAGTTCCGGATGAAACGTTTGAAAGTTTTTTCGTTGCAATAAGCTGTCCGCTGATAGCTGTTAATGTAAAAACAACTTCACCATTTACTGCTTCATCAAATTGGAAATTTACATTATCAGTGGAAGGAACAGGAAAAACAGAAACACCTTCCAAATGATTCAGCTCTGCAACACCAACAAGCGTTAACGTATTTGCTGCTGTGTCATTCGAATTATTAATGTCGCTTGTTTTGGAAGTCCAACAATACAAAATATCATTTCCGGAATAAGGCGGAGTAAGCGGCGTTGCAAAATTGAAAAGCACTTGTCCACCGGGAGGAATCAACGGGCCATTGTATGGTTCGCTCACAACTGTTGGATTTCCTGCAAGCTTGTAATTCATCTGAATGAAATAATTATCAGGTGTTGTTGCGTAATTGTGCACCCAACAGGAAACAGTTGTTGGTCCGCTGACTGTTGAAAGATTTGCAGGAGAAAAAATGGATGCAACACCAACATCTTCAGGGCTTGAACAAACGTAATCTGCACCAATGAAAAAATCCGCATTCTGGTAATCTCTGTAGGTCGACCAGATGTTCTGGAATGTTTCATAAGATTGACGTGAAAAGGGCGGAGTAAGATCTGTCGCAATGGAAACGGATAATGTTGCCATTTCCCAGTTCACATAAAATCCGCCGCTTTGAATTACAACATTTCCTGCAACAGGAACCGTGTGCAATTGATAAGTTACTATCTGACTTCCGTCCACTAAAACAGAGTCAAGCAATGTACCCGGTGAACCTTGTGGCCCGTTGTCATCATAAATTTTCGCGTAAAAAGCAGGGCCGCTTAAAGGCGCACCTGTAAGAATAAAATTAGTGTTGAGAATTCGTGCGGGATAAGTTGGCGGCTTTATGTAAACACCAACACCACCTTGTCCGCCCGCCCATGAAATTGATCCGCCAACAAAATTCGTTTGATTATCGGTGTACGAAAGTCGAATAGAAGAGAGTGTCGTATCGACTACCACAATTTCCTGGTAGATAGAATCGTTCACGGGAATTGTATCACCGGATACGCCGGAAATGCGCGTAATAAAAAATCGTGTGCCCGCGCCTGCTGGAGAAAAAGTGGTCGGAAAAGTAACCTGCTGACTTTGCCCCGGTACAAGTCCGAGTGTAAAGGCATTGCTGGTTACTAATTGAACATTTGCAATTGTTTTTACTTTTCCATTGATCGTAACAGGTCCGAAAGATTGGTTGCCGGAATTTTCAATTGATGTAACCAATGAATGTGGTCCGCTATTGTTGGCAAGAAAAATTCCGCCATTACCTTCCGCGTGATTCCAGCTAACACTTGCATCTGTAACCTGTAGCACCACAGAAGGGAAAACATATTTGATCGTATAATTTGGCAATGGCTGAAACGTCAATGGCTGCAATCCCATTGTGCCGATATTATTTTCAATGCCGCTTGAATAATTGCTGATCGATGTTCCTGTTATCGATTGAAAATTTACAGTGATGGATGAATCCGATCTGCAAAGAATAATTTCGAATGTATTCGATCCATTGTAACCCGGTGCAAATTGATCCCAATAAGGAACATTCACATATTCAAGAATGAATGAATCAGGTAATGCTTTGTAATATACCTGTCCCACATTCCCCGTTCCGAGAAAAGTTAAATCAGCCATAAAGCCTGCGATGTAATTATTCACACCACTCGGATTCGGAATGGTGGGAAAATTCGCTGCCAGATTTCCCGGACCGAATTCGAGGTAACCATTTGATCCGACCCACACTTTGCTTTCGCTGTACCAGTAATATCCGAATTGAAATCCAATTTGAATTGGTCCGACAAAATTGTCATCGCCTAATCCGAGAACCTGTGTTCCGCCATTTGCAATGCAATCGTACCAATTGTATGCAGGGCCGCCCGGTTCATTGCTGTCGCTCCAGGTGTAACCGAATCCATCCGGACCACCGGCGTTAGCGTTTGCAAGAAAGCTGCTGAAAAGAAATACTGCGAGTAAAATTTTTTTCATTGGGGGGATTATTTAGAACTATGAATTGAGTCAGGAAAGTGTGGTGCCGTTTGCAGCAATAAAAATAGGGAAAAAAGGGGCACGGAAAAGGAGCGTTTTAAGCCCCTGTTTCGTGTTGAGTGACACAGTACAATTTCATCTAACGTTTCCAGGACGGCATCTCGAATATTACCTGACTTTTAGGTAAACGATCCTCGAAGTTTCCCTTGAAACGGCTAAAGTATAAGTAAGGAATTTATCCCCCACTTTTGAATCGGCAGTATAAACAATAACGGGTTCTTTTGTTTCATCCAGCGTACTCATTTCAAAACCGGTAATGACATTATACCTTGGTTGTTTCTTTGGTAAAATGCTATCAATATAATCCCGGACCAGTAGTTGAGAATCTACATCAATATATGTTGGATCAAGCACATTGATGTAAGATCCCTTTTCTTCCTGTGCGAAAAAAAGAACGATGGTTTTTATTTGCTGTAAAGCTGCTGCAACATCAGCGGTTTTATATACCTGGTTAAATTCACGGCCTTTGTTTTTTACTCCTACATTCAGCTCATTGTATTCTTTTCTTTCTGTTTCAGAAATTGTTTCATACAAACACAACGCAATGCTGGAAGTCATTTTCCTGGCATCGTCATGCTCTACTTTGAATTTCACATCGATCAGCGTAAGCTCAATGCTGCTTTTATTTCCATCAGTCGAAACAAGATTATTGTAGCTCATGGAATAATCTTTTGCCCCAAACTTATTAGCAACTTTTTTGCCGGTCGAATCGTCTTTCTTCAATCCATTGCACGCCGTAAATAGTAATACGAAAAATAAAAGATGCTTCATGTTTTTGAAAAATGCTGAACCGAGGGCAATAATAACAAAAGAGAGCGTTTCGGCTCTCTTTTATTTTCATGGGTTGTGGGAAATTATCCCAAATATGTTTTCAGCAACCTGCTTCTCGAAGTATGTTTCAACCTGCGAATCGCTTTCTCTTTAATCTGCCTCACGCGCTCACGTGTCAGATCAAAACGTTCTCCGATTTCTTCCAGCGTCAAAGCATGTTCGCCGTTCAAGCCGAAATACAAACGCACAACATCTGCTTCACGCGCGGTCAATGTGGAAAGCGCACGCTCAATTTCCTTACGCAATGATTCGCTGATGAGTGAATTTTCCGGGCTTGGTGTATCCTCGCTTTGCATCACGTCATACATATTGCTCGTATTCTCATCGCTTGAAGCAAGAGGAGCATCCATGGAAACGTGGCGACCGGTATTACGCATCGCTTCTTTAATATCTTCAGGTGAAAGATCAAGTGCTGTTGCAATTTCATCCGCGCTCGGCTCACGTTCAAATTCCTGCTCAAGACGTGCGAATGTTTTATTGATCTTATTGATCGAACCGATTTTATTCAACGGCAAACGCACAATTCGCGATTGTTCAGCCAACGCCTGCAAAATGGATTGACGAATCCACCACACAGCGTAAGAAATGAATTTAAATCCACGTGTTTCATCAAAACGCTGAGCAGCTTTAATGAGTCCGAGATTTCCTTCATTAATTAAATCGGGAAGACTGAGTCCTTGATTCTGATATTGCTTTGAAACAGAAACGACGAAACGAAGATTCGCATTCACCATTTTAGTCAAAGCAGATTGATCGCCTTTTTTAATTTTCTGAGCGAGATCAACTTCTTCCTGGGCGGTGATTAAATCGACACGACCAATTTCCTGTAAATATTTGTCGAGAGAGGCGGTTTCACGGTTGGTAACCTGCTTGGATATCTTAAGTTGACGCATCGATGTAGGGGGGAATAATTAAAAAGTTAAAACCATTCAGAAATGTCAGGGATGATAGTGGCTTAACGAATCTAATAAAAAAAAGTTACAGCGTGTTATGAATCTGTTTATAATTAGGCTATTAGAGTGGTTTTGAGCACAAAAAAGGGTAAAACTACGGGTTGGAATGGTCGTTTTTCCCCGTTGAATGACGGAAATGAAGGCATGAATTACAACAAAACCGCATTTTACCCGCTGTACCAATGCTCATTCATTGTCGTTTCTTTAAACTATCGAGGCGAACTAAACTTGTTTTTTATAATTCACGCTTTTTAATTTTTCTCTGTGATGACTGAATATTGTTAGTTTTGTCGCAGATTAAAAATCTGAAATGTTTTCTACTACATCAAATTACACGCTTAAAGCACTTGCTCCTGTTGCCCCCCAAAGCAACGGTACAAGCGTCATGTGTAATTGTGAGATGCGCTATTTTCATATGGATTCTTGCCATTGGGAATATCGATTAAAGAAATAAGCGAGGCAACGCAACTTTCTTTTCAAGTCTTAACAGACAAATTCAATTTCACTTTCTCACTTCCCATTTTATGAAACCACAGGTTATTTGTCCTGCATTATACCGACTTCCTCTTTGCTCATGGCGAATGCTGCATCATATGCGCATTTCAGTTATGCAGCACAGGAATATTTTCCTTCTGACATTTTTCCAGGAAATTAAAAATCGGTTAAAACAAAAATTATGTCACTCGTTACAAATACCATTCTTGAAAGAATCAATAGTCTCATCGTAGTCGTCAATTCCGAAGGGAAAATCGACTATGTAAGTCCTTCCGCAAAACGTATTCTCGGATTTGAACCCGAACAATTGATGGGCGAAGGCTGGTGGAATCTCACCCGTGATGATAAAAAAGAGCGACGGAAAATAAGAGAGCTTATTAAAACCCAGATCGCGCAAAAAGTATTGCTCGAAACTATTCCGCAGGAAAGAATGCTGAAAACCGCGAATGGCGGAACGAAATGGATCTTGTGGAATACTTCGAAAGGACTTTTTAATAAGCTCGTTGCCATTGGTCACGACATTACCGAGCGGAAGAACGCTGAGCTGAATCTTTTGCTCAAGCACAAAATGCTCGAGCAGCAGAATCTTGAAATTCTTGCAAGCATCCGTTATGCGCGTAGAATCCAGGAATCTATTTTGCCGGATAAAAATAAGATCGCTTCAGCTTTCGCGGATGCATTTGTTTTGTATCAACCGAAAGATGTTGTGAGTGGCGATTTTTATTTCTTTCACCAGCGCGGCAGCAAAACATTTATGGTCGCAGTTGATTGTACCGGCCACGGTGTTCCCGGTGCGCTGATGACGATGATTGCGAATTCTATTCTGAAAGAAGTGATTGTCACACGCGGAATAGAAGATCCTGCCGAAATATTATATGCAGTCGATCGTGAATTATATATCGAGCTGAATAAAGATGACGGCAGAGATATTTCCCGCGATGGAATGGATGTTGCAATTACTGTAACAGATTCAGAAACCAAAATGCTGCAGTACGCAGGAGCATTCCGCCCGATGTTACTTATACGCGGACAAGAAATAATTGAATTCCAAGCGAATCGTTTTCCAATCGGATTTTATGGTGATACAGAAAAAGTTTTTACCTCGCATGAATTTCAATTGCAAGCCGGCGATGCGTATTATTTATTTACGGATGGATTCTGCGATCAATTCGGTGGCGAACAAAAAAAGAAATTCAACCGGAAAAGATTTAAAGAACTTTTGCTTTCGGTTCAGTCGATGAGCTTTGATGAGCAGGAAGGATTTCTTCAATATGCGTTGCTTAACTGGAGACAAGACGAGCCGCAGGTAGATGATATTTTAGTGATCGGGATGAAGGTTTAAAATCTTTAACTTGATGATTGTATCTTGTTTATTTGGCATTGAACATTATTTGTCCCTCCAGATTTCCTGCTGACCGGAACGCACAATGTCAAACAAACAATGAGCAATGTTCAAGGTTGTGGGTTGGATTCATTAATAGCTAGTAATCAATGTTTTGTGTTAGGCATTTTTAAGTTACCCTAATTTTGTGTCTTTTCTTCACCACATTTACCCTAATTTTGTGTCATATTTGGCTAATAATTACCCTAATTCTGTGTCATTTTTGAGCAATATTTACCCTAATTTTGTGGAATGTTTACAAGAACCATATTACCGGAGCTCGAAAAATGGGCAAATAAAAAAAACAGGAAGCCCTTAGTATTGCGAGGAGCAAGGCAAGTTGGTAAAACCACTGCGGTAAACCAATTTGCTAAAAAGTTTGAGCAGTATATCTATTTGAATTTAGAATTGCCGGCAGAACGTAAACCATTCGAAGAGTTTACTGATTTAGAAACGTTAGTGCAGGCATTGTTCTTTTTGAAAAACAAAGAATATTCAAAAAGAAAAAAGACATTATTATTTATTGACGAGATACAGGAAGTGCCTGAAGCATTTAATATTCTGCGTTTTTTTTATGAGCAAATGCCGGAGATACCTGTTATTGCGGCCGGTTCATTACTTGAAACAATTTTCAATAATAAGCTGAGTTTTCCTGTTGGCAGAGTAGAATTTTTAGTTGTCCGACCTGTTTCTTTTATAGAATTTTTGGAGGCAGTTGGCGAAACCCAGGCATTAGAGCAAATAAAAAATGTTCCCCTGAAACCATTTGCGCATGAAAAATTATTGGCGCTGTTTCATACCTACGCATTAATCGGCGGTATGCCTGAAATAATAAAACAATATGCAGAAGCGAAAGATCTGACTTCATTAGGCAGAATTTATGATGCACTGATCGCTTCTTATATTGATGATGTAGAAAAATACGCGCATACGAATAGCCAGACGCAAATCATCAGGCATGTGATTAAAGCCAGCTATTTTGAAGCAGGAAAACGAATCAAGCTTCATGGATTTGGCAAGTCTTCGTACGGCTCAAAAGAAATCGGGGAAGCATTGAGAACATTGGAAAAAGCGATGCTTCTGAATTTAATTTATCCGACAACGAATGCGAAATTGCCGATCATGCCCGAGCTGCAGAAGTCGCCGCGGTTACAATTATTGGATACCGGTTTAATGAATTATGCAGCAGGTTTACAAAAAGAAATAATAGGAACTGCCGATTTGAATACCGTTTACCAGGGAACAATAATTGAACATTTAGTCGGCCAGGAATTATTGGCGTGCAGCTTCAATGCATTAAGCGCCCTGAATTTTTGGGTCAGAGAAAAATCCACTTCTATGGCCGAATTGGATTATGTAATAAATCACGATGGAAAATTAATTCCTATTGAAGTAAAATCTGGGAAAGAAGGCAAGCTGAAATCGTTGCATTTGTTTATGGATGAATCGCCGTTGAAAATCGCTGTTCGTTTTTATGCAGGAGAATTATCAGTAACAACGCCGGTAACAACGAAGGGGAAAAAATATCATTTGTTGAATTTGCCTTATTATTTGGTTTCTCAGTTGGGGGGATATTTGGAGTGGGTGAATGGGGAAGTGAAGAAAGGTACGTCAAAGAAATAAATCAACGCAGATGTAAATTGGTTTGGCGAAAGCAAGGATGAATGTCAATAGAAAAATTCTGTTAAAATGACATTGAAATAAGTATTTGAAATTAATTGTTTATATAAAAAGGTTGCTTATTGATTTTTAAGATGATCATAGATCGTTACCGTTACCGTTAGAATGAAAAAATGTGTATATTTGTAATTCATTACTCAAAGAGTAAAGGAACTGGCCAGACAAAGCCTCATTTGTCCAACGCACTCACGGGGTGCGTTTTTTTATTAGCAAGTCTTTTTTCCATCTTTAAAATCTGAATATCTTTCAAAGTATTTCAATTTTTGATCATCGTCTACGCAAAAGGAAGTAACAATTTGTTTATCCGGTGCAATAGTTTTTAAAATCACCATGAATTTTTTGGAGATGAGCCAAAAGTGCTCCT
>JBKJMR010000012.1:0-4007 GCA_046596275.1 Bacteroidia bacterium
CAAATCTTCTGAGTTCGCAGGACAAAATAATACGGGCGAAAAATTTACCGCCGCTGTGAAAAAAGAAAATATGCAAGTTTTCAAAACACCTGCTATCATGGAGAATACAAAAACGATCGAAGGTGTTGAAAATCCAAAAGAAGTAGTGCGTTGGTTATTCGATGAGAAAACTGAAGTTGGATCTGTATCACAGCCTTTCCAGAATGCAGATCGTTATTTTGTAGGAAGAGTGACCACCATTCTTGAAAAAGGAACAAAACCTTTCGAAGATGAAACCGTTCAGGAGATCTGCAAAGTAGAAGCGATCAAACAGAAAAAGGCTGATCGGTTCATCGAAGAATTTAATAAAGCGAAAGGTGCTACAATTGAAGAGACTGCAGGAAAAGCAGGCAATCTTCCGGTAATGCCTGGTACAGGAACAACATTCGCAGCACCTTATATGCAAGGAGCATCGTATGAGCCTGGTGTTGTAGGAACACTTGCATCGCTTGCACCGAATGCAATGTCTGCACCGGTAAAAGGATCTATGGGAGTTTATGTTGTGAAGTTGGAATCAGTTGTTAAACCACCTGCGGCAATCACACCTGCAGAAGCAAAAACCAAACAAGCCACTATCATCGCAGGACTTGCTTCACGCGCTGATCAGGGTGCGGAAGGAATTCTGAAAGATGCAGCAGAGATCGCTGACAATCGCGCGAGATATTTCTAGACTTTTGTCAGCCTTCGATACACCCTTCGACAGGCTCAGGGCTACTCAGTCTGACAAAATGTAAAATAATTGAAGAAGGCTTCTCAGAAATGGGGAGCCTTTCTTTTGTCAGTCATCCTGCAAATGGGAGATCGCCTTGCATGGATCTGGTAATCTGGTAACCCTTCGGCAAGCTCAGGACAAGTCTAATAACTGGGTGATTTAAAAATCGCAAGGGAATTTCTCTCTTGTCAGACCGAAGTCGCCTTTACTGTTTGTCGCCTTCGATACATTTTTCGAAGTTAAAATTTTCGAATCTAATTGCATTTTCATTCGAAAAACACTCAGTCTGACAAGAGAGAAGTTGTCATAAACGATTTCTTGTATGTGAGTTTCTCACTTGTCAGACCGAGTGGCCCGCTTTGACGTATGAATGCGAAGCCCGATAAAAATTAATAAGCGGGTTGTATCGAGGGCGACAAATTGCGAAGTGACAAAGCAACAGGTAAATTATCTTTTTATTTCATTGAAGTTTCTGAGGCGTTCCTCGTCTCTTAATAAGATGAAAAAGCAAAACAAAAAATGTAACTACAAAAACAATAGTATTTATTAAAAGCGCGAACCTGACCAAATTGTATTGCGACGATATTGGAATTAAAATAAAAACAAACAGACAAGCCAGAAATGGCATCGTGATTAAATTAATAAACAGCTCTTTCCTCCGCATTCTTTTTTTCAACTGAATAAGCGTTGAGGCAGATAAATAAAACACAGCCAACATACCTAAAACAGGAATAGCCCAATGCATTTTATTGCCAATTGGTTTATCCATTACGTGCATACATGAAAGAGTAAACCAGACAAAAAAACCGTGCGCGAACATATCCAGTATTATTTTGTTCGCCTTACGTCTCGTTAGATCTGATTTCATTTTAATGAATTTACCGCAACACCAACAACCGGTGCGAATCCAGCTTCACGAAAATAAATAATAAGATCGTAAAGCTGATCAGCGATGATCCGCCGTAGCTGAAAAACGGAAGCGGAATTCCGATCACGGGAAGCAAGCCCACAGTCATCCCGATATTTACAACAAGATGAATAAAAAATATCGCGGCGACGGCATAACCATAGATCCGCGTGAAATCTGATCGTTGGCGTTCCGACATGATGATGAGGCGCATGATGAGAATTAAATAAAGCACGATCAGGAATGCTGTTCCGACAAAGCCCCACTCCTCCCCTACTGTGCAGAAAATAAAATCAGTTTCCTGCTCGGGAACAAACCGGAATTTAGTTTGTGTTCCCTGCAAATAACCTTTTCCCAACCAGCCACCGGAACCGATCGCGATCATGGACTGATCAGTATTGTAAGCGTATCTATCCCGCACAGCGCGCGAAACAGGAAGACCCAGCCAGCACTTTATTCTTCCTTTCATGTGTTGCGGAAGCTTTTCCACCACAACAGGCGAAACCATAAACAATCCTGTGAAAAGGGAAATGATTAATCCTGTCAATATGAATTGCTTCAATGTCCTGCGAACGATCAGCAACCTGAAAACGCCGATTGCAATCAAGACGGAAATCCAGATGATGATTGCTGTGACATCAAATGCAACACCGATCAACTTTGTCGGTTCAACAATTCCGTCAAGAATAACTTTCGTTCCCGGATATTTAATTCCGATAACAGTTGCGGCGGCGGCAAGAATTCCGAAAAGCAAAATGTACCCGGGAATAATTCCTTCGCGGTACAGCACAAAAATAAATGCAGCAAAAACGATCGCGCAACCTGTTTCGTTCTGGATCAATATGATGATCAAAACAGGCATAGCAATAATTCCGAGCGTAATAAAAAGCTTCCGTGTTACGTCTGCTTTTGTAATGCTACTCAGGTATTTTGCAAGCGCAAGTCCCGTGGCCCATTTGGCAAACTCAGCCGGCTGCATGCTCAGCGATCCGATCTTAAACCAGGAATGGCTTCCGCGAATATCTGTACCGATAAAACGCACTGCGATATTCAATAGAATTATTCCCGCATATAAAATGAATGCTGTGGCTGTAAAAAACGAAGCATCCATAATAAGAATGGAAAAAGCCAGCACCATCGAAATGCCGATGAAGATCATCTGCTTGCTTTCGAGACGGCTCACATCGAACACATCGCTTTTTACCGGATCGTAAACGGCGGAATAAATATTCATCCACCCCATGCCGATAAGCATCAGGTAAATGATGACGATGAACCAATCAACATTATAAAATATGCTTTCGCTCTTTTCGCGCATTATCTTCTTCGTGGTGGCTTTTTATCGCTTACACCTTTACCGCGTGCAATCAAATCGCCATCGAACATTCTTTTTTCGAGTTCAGGGCGTTTGATCTGGCCGGTGAGGTATTTTTCCATCATCAAACTCGCGATCGGCGCGGCCCATGCTGCTCCGAATCCGGCATTCTCAACAAGCACAGCAATGCAAATTTTCGGATTGATACGCGGCGCGAAACAAACAAAAACAGAATGATCGTCGCCATGCGGATTTTCAGCTGTTCCTGTTTTAGCGCAAACTTCGATGCCAGGGATAATTGCAACACGACTTGTTCCTTCAGTAACCGCGCGGGCCATTCCGTCAATTACATCTTCGTAAGCGCTTTGACTTGTTACGAGCGTGTAATTTTTCAGGCTCCATTTCGCAAGCGGATTATTATTTCCGATCTTCCTGATCACGTGAGGTGTATAATAATAACCGCGGTTAGCAATCGTACAAATGATATTACACATTTGTAATGGCGTAACACCTAATTCATTTTGCCCGATGCCAAGAGAAATTACCGTTGAGGCATACCATTTTCTTTCACCGAACATTTTATCATAAAAAGCATTATCAGGAACAAAACCTTTGTCCTCAAAAGGAAGATCGGTCCCGATTTTTTTTCCAACGCCAAAGCTCAGCACATAATTTCTCCATGCTTCATAACCTTCATAACTGCCACGGTATTTCCTGTTCTCAATAATGGAACGGAAAACATAAGAGAAATAGGAATTGCATGAATGCGCAATTGCACCGTACAAAGCCAATGGACTTCCGTGAGGGTGACAAGCGGGCCTTCCGCCCAATGGTGGATAACCTCTTGCACAAGGATAAGCAGTGGTCGAAGTTAAAACGCCTTCCTGCAAACCAACCAGCGCATTCATTAATTTAAAAGTGGAACCCGGAGGATATCTTGATTTTAATGCGCGGTTGAACAGCGGCTTTCCGACTGAATCATTCTGCAGCAATAAATAATTTTTCTTAAAATCTCTTCCCACCAAAATATTCGG
>JBKJMR010000122.1:0-3271 GCA_046596275.1 Bacteroidia bacterium
CGCGGATAGAAATGTTCCCAGAAAGGCCGGCTGCGGCCTACTTGATTTTCCCACAAGCGCGATTGCGATTCGTGAATGCCGAGCGAAACGGCTTCACCTGAAGGCAAACCATATTCAGAAGCAGGAAGTCCCTGCTCATACAAAGCGTGACCGCATTCGTGAATTGTTCCGGTAATACAATCAGAAAGATTGTGCTCATCTACTCGGGTTGTCACACGCACATCCTGCGCACCGAAATTCACTGTGAACGGATGAACAGAAAGATCCTGGCGGCCATAATTAAAATCGAAATGCATAGCTTTTAAAACCTGCACGCTGAAATCAAATTGCTTTGTTTTATCATAACTTTTATGAAGCAGCTCAGCAGAATGCAAGGGTTTTGCCGCAATGCTTTTTACAAACGGAACAAGGCTCGCTCGAACTTCATCAAAAAGCGTTTCCACATCTTTCGTCGTAAGTCCGGGCTCATGCAGCTCCAGCAACGCATCATAAGGGTGTTCTTTATAACCGAGCATTTCACACTCTTTACGTTTGAGCGCGATTAATTTTTTCAGCTTCGGTGCGAAAATGCTGAAATCATTTTTCGACTTTGCTTCTTGCCAGGCGTTAAATGCTTCCGAAATGCTCTGGCTCATTTCCTCAACAAATGCACGCGTATATTTTTTTGCTTTGCGATAATCTTTGCTCGTTTGCAGCACATTTGCTTTCTGGCGTTCGTCAAGTGAATTATCTTTTTCCAGCTCCTCCAGCAAATTTCCCAGCGATTCAGCTGTAAAGAGATCATGCGAAATTCCCGCCAGTGTTGATTGCTGACGCGCCCGCAATCCCGCACCACCTTCCGGCATATACGTTTCCTGGTCCCAGCTCAACAAAGCAGATGAATAATTCACATCAGCAATTCGCTGCATTTGGTTTTTATACTCTTCGTATTTCATATTAGTGTTTGTTGCTGTAGCATTACTTGTTCAGACGCGATGTTCGCGTGTTCAGACGCTACGCTCGCGTCTCCCGTTACACCGTAATCTCACTTTTTTTCCATTTCACATTTCCACATTTGTAATTTCCACATTTGCCATTTCCACATTTGTAATTTGCACATTCTTAACCAGCACAATTTAATCTGCACATCAACACATCTCGAAATCTGCACATCCACACATCCGCACATTACCTTTTCCGGATAATTCCAATGGCAAGGACCAACCATCCCACAATAAAACACAATCCACCAAGCGGAGTGATCGGTCCAAGAAAACCCCATGATATTCCTGTAATATTTCTTGTGCTTAATAAATACAGCGATCCGGAAAAGAAAATAATTCCGGTGACGAAAAAGATTCCTGCTATTTGAATAAAGCGACCTTCACCGAATAGTTTTGCTAAAATTCCGCAGACGATGAGCGCGAAGGCATGATACATTTGATAACGTGCAGCGGTATCAAAGCTGATTAATCCCTGCGCGTCAATTTTTCCGCTTTCAAGAAAACTTTTCAAACCCTGCGCTCCGAATCCGCCGAGAATAATTGCAACTACTGCAAAGAGAAATCCGGTTACAAGCCATTTTTTTGACATGCCGTAAAGTTAATAAGATGTTCAGCTAAGAAACAGTAGCAGGCTCATTTGGTCAAAAAAAAGCCCGCATCGCTGCGGGACTTTTCATTCGGGGAGATGTTTTCGATTAACGCTTATAACTTTCGATATAAGAATTCAATGTATCGACTGAACCTGAATAAGTAAATCCATCATTCAGCTGGTAATAATTATTCGGATCAGTAGTTTTTCCGTAAGCGAATTTAGCCCAATCCACTTTTGTGTCTTCAAAGCTGAACAGCGCCATGATCTCTTTTACCTGTGAAGAGCTCATGCAATTCGTATTCAGGATTTGTTTTGCAACTTTCAATTTTTGTTCTTCGAATGATTGTCCTTCAACGGATTTTTTAGCAGAAGCAAAATCGGAAGAAGTCATTGGGAAAACACACTGGCTGGCTGCGGGAGCTGTTGTGGTCGTTGTAGTTTGTGCCGGCACGGTTCCTGACGTTGTAGTGCTTGATGATGTGGTGGTAGTTGTTGAAGATGTCGATGTTCCACCCATTCCGTCAGTGATATTGATATTAATTCCAACACCAACTCCGCCAACATTCATTCCGATATTAGCATTGTCAACAGTTCCTGTAGTAGTTGTAGTTGTTGTAGTAGATGAAGATGTTCCACCCATTCCGTCTGTTACAGTTGTTGTTGTTTGCCCGGTTGTGGCAGGAACTGTAGTCATTACAACACCTGTCGATATGCCGGTAGTAGTTGTGCCTGTAGAAGTAGTTGTTGTAGTTGAATACGGATTTGCATTTCCCGACGGATTAAAAACGTAGATCACTTGTCCCGGAGCAGCAGCGCCTTGTGGTGTGATATCTGCAACGCTCTGACCTTTCAGTTTCATTCCTTTTTTCGTGTTTGAAATTGCATAGGTGATTTCTTTGTTAGTTACAGCTTCACCTGCATCCATCATATAAACGGTTTGATCAATCGGTTTAAGTCCTGCATTTTCGAAGATCACGCGCACTTTATAATTCTGCGCGTTGAGGCCGGTTACTTTTACATTGGTTTCCGGTTTTTCGTTCTGGCGCAAACCATTTACGATAAGAGAGAATTTGTCGCCGTCTTGTGAATAAACAACAAGATTGTTATTGCTTACTTGTGCGAAGGCGAATGTTGCTGAAAGTATTAATGCAGACAGCAGGGAGATTTTGCGGAGATTGGTTTTCATTTTGAGTTTTTTTAGTGGTTGTTTCCGGATTCGCGGAATTGATATGCTTCTTTCAACAGCTATGCCAAAGCACGGTGTGAGTTCACAGCATTCGGAGAATGCGTTTTTTTTGAAGTGAAAATAAAAATGGAAATGAAAGAACGTAATCGCATTTTTCTATTTGTATTTTGATATGCTTGAAATGCTGCTCAAATATACTTTGAAGCAGCCGAATTAACTTTTTTAGATGTACGAAATATGGTACTTTTAAGCACTAATTCAGGTCAACAATCCTTTTTTACCAATAAGAGATTCCGAAATGGCATATCGATTGTGAGTTCACAGATCAAGTTCGGGGTTCCGTGTTCCGGGTTTAGGGTTTAAAAAAATCGTGTTAAGATTCATTGATGAAATGATTTACTCATGATCAACAACACAGAACCCGGAACCCAAAAACCGGAATTCCAAACTGAAAAATTTTTTTCTCCCTATGAATCAATTGCTTCAAAGCAGGTATAATAATTTGGGTAC
>JBKJMR010000031.1:0-6225 GCA_046596275.1 Bacteroidia bacterium
ATCGATTTCTGATATTTCAAAATTTCCTTGATTACAGATTGAAAGGTTTTTTTAGCAAATTTTATTTCTGCTATATAACGGAGCTCCTGCTCTTTTACCATTTTCGGCATCAGAGAAATTGCACGTTGAACTTCTTTCAAATGTGTATGTGCTTGTTTCATTGAAAGAGTTTATTAAATGTTTTTTCGTCTAAAATGTTTACCGTTTTTTCTTCCGAATAAGCAATGATAACAGGAAGTTTACCGCTATTATTTACGAGGTACCATTCATCAGCAAGTTGCGCGTATAACTTCATCATATTTTCAAACGTTCTCTTAAATCTACGTTTGATGATTTTACTCTCAACATCATGGCCACCTGTTTTAACACGTTTTTTAATCCTTTTCATTGAGAGCTCAATGTTATTTACAAAGACAAAATAGATAATGATCTTATACCCATTCTTCTTTGCATTTTCCAAATAAGCTTTCCATAGTTTTCCTGAAAATGTGGTTTCAAAGGAAAATGACTCATTTTTTTTTAATGCTTTCTCAATCGATTGCAACATATATCGGCCAGCCTCAAATTGAATAGTATCTTTTTTGCCATGCTTAAGTCCGCTAGCAATAACATCGGAATTAAATGATAAAAGATCTGTTCTGCCTAACATCATAGATCGGGCAAAAGTAGTTTTCCCACTTCCGTTCGGACCAGCAAATATTTCGATCGTTTTTGGCATTAATTTGTGAAAATTGTTCCATCAGTATAATGGATTCTCGTTACAATATATTGGCCAATCTGGTCATTTCCTGCAAGCAAACATTTGACTTTTGATTCTGACCTCGATTTTATGTTTTTATTTATCGTCTTTTCTACGGTTTTTGTTTTTTCCCAAGTTTGAATACTATTGATAATTGGGCCCTTTTTCAAAAAATCAATCGATAATGTAAAAGCATCAATGTCTTTGTCGGAATTGTTTTTTGCAATAAAATTAATGGTAGGTGTAAAATCCTTTGAATAAAGAGTGGGTTCTTGAGTAATTAATAAAGCGATAGTTATGTCAGTTTTTTCTGGCAAATTTTGTTTAAGCCATTGCTCATATGTTCCTTCTTTTTTTTTATTTCCGTTTTCTAAAGAACTATTGATTGAATCACTTTTTCGTATTGAATCTACAGTATTTAAGATTAAACGATTAGAATCCACTTTTTTAATAGAATCATTATTTGAAAGTCCAAAACTTCTATTCGAATCAGAGTTGCAGTTTGAAAGCAAAAAGATTAAAGGCAAAAAAAAGTATTTAAATATTTGTTTCGCGATCATTTTTCGCCCTCCCAATCAAAGTAGTCTTAGTACAATCATCCACCCAAACATCCGCATAATCACCAATCTTCAAATTCCCCTTAGGAAACACAACCACAATATTCTGCGAATTTCTTCCCGCCCACATTTGATCCGATCGCTTCGAGCTTCTTTCAATCAACACACGGTGCATCTTATTCAAATGCGTTTTTGTTTTTTGCTCCGATAATTTTTTCTGCAACTCAATCACTTCCGCCAATCGTCTTTTCTTTTCCAGCTCCGGAATATCATCTGTCAGTTTTCTTTCCGCAGCTGTATTCGGACGCTCAGAATAGAAAAACATAAACGAAAAATCATAATTCGCCCATTCCATCAGCGATAACGTTTCCTGGTGATCTGCTTCTGTTTCTGTACAAAAACCGGTAATGATATCAGAAGAAATGCCACAATCAGGAAGAATTCTCCTGATTGCAAGAATACGATCCATATACCATTCGCGTGTATAACCACGGTTCATCAGCTCAAGCAAACGTGTGCTTCCGCTTTGAACAGGCAAGTGAATGTTCTTGCAAATGTTATCGTATTTCGCCATCACATGCAACACATCATCCGTCATGTCTTTCGGATTAGAAGTGCTGTAACGTATGCGCAGATCCGGGTGAATCAATGCCACCATTTCTAACAATTGCGCAAACGTAGTTGCCTTCGCGCGATCTTCCGCTTTCGTCAAATCAAGCGTAGCCGCAATATCTTTTTTCAATCCGCCGCCGGCCCAGATGTAGGAATCCACATTCTGACCAAGCAACGTCACTTCACGATATCCTTTTTCAAAAAGATCTTTCGCTTCTGCAATAATGCTTTGCGGATCGCGTGAACGTTCGCGGCCGCGTGTAAATGGTACAACGCAAAACGAGCACATATTATCACATCCGCGCATAATGCTGATATACGCAGTCACGCCATTCGAATCCAAACGCACAGGTGTAATATCTGCGTACGTTTCTTCTCTTGAAAGAATAACATTCACCGCTTTTTGTCCGCCTTCAACCTTCATCAGCAAGTTCGGAATATCCCGGTAAGCATCCGGACCAACAACAATATCAACGAGCTTCTCTTCCTCGAGAAATTTTTCTTTCAATCGTTCAGCCATACAACCCAGCACGCCGATGATCAGCTCCGGATTGTTCTTTTTCGCTTTTCTGAAATCAGTCAATCGCTGACGAACGCGCTGTTCTGCATTATCGCGGATCGCACAGGTATTCACAAAAATCACATCCGCCTCATTGAAATCTTTAGTAGTTGCATAACCACCCTCTTTCAAAATGGACGCAACAATTTCACTGTCCGCGAAGTTCATCTGGCAACCATAACTTTCAAGATACAGTTTTGGTTTGCCCTGCGAAGTTGTATCAATCATCAACGCCTCACCCTGGCGCGATTCATCAATCACTTTTTCAAATTCTTCCATTTTTTGACTTTTCTTAAAAAGCGAGCAAAGTTATCAAAAATCAGCCTTTCTGCCAAAATGTCACGTTTTTTAACACCACCCTGAAAAATTATTTTTTGACCCCGGATTTTAGGCCTCTTCATATTATATAAGACATGGTCCGAATTCAAGCCCGGTTTGACCCCGGTTGTGTCCGAAGATTTGGAATTGTGGTAAATGATTGTTTTTCTTTGCGCCCCGTCCAACGAATTTCCGGCAAAGAAATTTAATGGCCTGGAAATACCCTGAACGAGAAAAGAACAGCGCTGTACTTATATAATGTGTAGTTGAATTAATAACGAAAAAGACCCGATGGCAAAGAACCTGGTGATAGTTGAGTCTCCTGCGAAAGCGAAGACAATTGAAGGATTTCTTGGAAAAGATTTTTTGGTAAAGTCCAGCTTTGGACACGTCCGCGATCTTGTGAAAAAAGGAATGGCGGTTGATACAGAAAACAAGTTTCAACCAAAATATGAAATTTCTCCCGACAAGGAAAAGGTAGTCAATGAGCTGAAGAAATTATCGAAAGAATCACAAGTAGTGTGGCTCGCGACTGATGAGGACCGCGAAGGAGAAGCTATTTCATGGCATTTATCAGAAGCGCTCGGACTCGACGAGAAAAAGACGCGCCGGATCGTATTTCATGAAATTACAAAGTCAGCGATCTTAAACGCGATTGAAAAACCACGCTCGATCGATAAACATTTGGTGGATGCACAGCAAGCACGTCGTATTCTCGATCGTCTTGTAGGTTTTGAGCTTTCACCGATCCTCTGGAAAAAAATTAAACCATCACTTTCAGCCGGACGTGTGCAATCTGTTGCCGTTCGTTTGATCGTGGAACGTGAGCGTGAAATTACCAGCCACAAATCGGTTTCTTCTTATAAAGTATCAGCCATTTTTATCTCCAACGGAAATAATTTTAAAGCTGAATTAAAAAATAATTTCAAATCGGCTGAAGAAGCGCGTGCATTTCTTGAAAAATGCAAGAATGCAACATTCACCATCAATTCGCTCGAAACAAAACCGGCGAAAAAAACACCTTCAGCGCCATTCACAACTTCAACACTTCAGCAGGAAGCCAGCCGTAAGCTTGGATTTTCTGTGAAGCGTACGATGGTTGTTGCACAACGCTTGTACGAAAGCGGAAAGATCACTTACATGCGTACCGATTCTGTCAATCTTTCTGAAACCGCATTGGATCAGGCAAGACAAACAATCGGCGCGAATTACGGTGAGAAATACATCAACATCCGCCATTTCAAAACAAAGAGCAAAGGCGCACAAGAAGCTCACGAAGCTATTCGCCCAACTTATCTCGAGCATACTTCCGTGGAAGCAGAACGTGATGAAATGCGTTTGTATGATCTGATCTGGAAACGTACGATCGCATCACAAATGGCCGATGCAGAATTGGAAAAAACAACTGCAGTCATTTCAGTTTCTACAACAACAGAAAATTTCGTTGCACAAGGTGAAGTCATCAAATTTGATGGATTCTTAAAAGTGTACATGGAATCTACTGATGACGATGAAGAAAATACAGACGAAACAAAAGAAGGCATGTTGCCCGCGCTGAAATTAAATCAGCAGCTCGAGGTAAATGCAATCACCGCAACACAACGTTTCACACATCATCCTTCCCGTTTTACAGAAGCAAGCCTGGTGAAAAAATTAGAAGAGCTCGGCATCGGCCGGCCTTCAACTTACGCACCGACAATTTCAACTGTGCAGGATCGCGGATACGTAGTGAAAGAAGATCGTGAAGGAAAGCCACGTAATTACGATATGTTCACGTTGCGTAAAAATGAAATTGTAGAAGAAGTAAAAACAGAAAATACCGGAGCAGAAAAATCAAAATTATTCCCAACCGATATCGGGATGGTAGTAACTGATTTTTTGAATTTGCATTTCCCGAACATCATGGATTATCATTTCACCGCGAAAGTGGAAATGGAATTTGATGAGATCGCAGAAGGAAAAGTGCAATGGCAAAAAATGCTCGAATCTTTTTACAAGCCCTTCCACAAAACAGTAGAGCAAACCGAAGAAAAATCAGAACGCGCAAGTGGCGAACGTTTACTTGGCGTGCATCCTGAATCAGGAAAAAATATTTACGCACGTATCGGCCGTTTCGGTCCGCTCGTTCAAATCGGTGAAAGCGACGAAGTAGAAAAAAAATTCGCAAGTCTCAAAAAAGATCAGCGCCTCGAAGGAATCACGCTCGAAGACGCATTAGAACTTTTCAAGCTCCCGCGCATCGCCGGACAATTTGAAGAGAAGGATATGAAAATTGCCATTGGTCGTTTCGGTCCTTACATCCAGCACAACAGCTTATTTTTCTCCGTACCGAAAGATGATGATCCGCACACCTTAACCATGGAACGCGCGATCGAAATTATTTTGGCGAAAAGAAAATCAGACGCAGAAAAAGAGATCAAATCATTCCGCGGAGAGGGTAGGGAAGACGTCCGCATTCTCAACGGAAGATGGGGCCCGTATTTCTGCATCGGCAAAAGCAATTATAAAATTCCGAAAGATCGCGAACCCGTTTCTTTAAGTTTAGAAGAATGTATCGCGCTTGCCGAAGACCAGGAAAAAAACATGCCGCCATACAAACGCGCCATGCTCGCAAAAAAAGCCGCCCTCGAAGCCAAACGCGCACCGAAAGGAAAAAAAGCTGCAGCTAAAAAAGTTCCCGCCGTAAAACGTATGCCCGCAGCAACACCAGCACCAGGCGAAAAACCAAAGCCGGCAAAAAAAGCAGCAAAGAAAAGCGCAAAAAAATCCGCTAAAAAAGCAGCAAAGAAAAAGTAAATTCAAAATTCAATCAAAGGGTTATTCGCAAAAGTGAATAACCCTTTTTCCTTTTACCGTGCCCATGTGCTGGAACCTCACTGAGCTTGTCGATGCGTGGCAATACTTTTTTTTACTGTGCTCCCGTGCCTCTGTGGCGCAACTTCCTGCCAAGAAAATCTTTCCCAACGATTGCCTTTGTGCCTTTGTAGCCTTCCCCTTTTCACCAATAGAATTTCTCTTTCGAAGAAGACTTTGTGCCTTTGTGTCGGAGCCTGTACTGAGCCTGTCGAAGTGTGGTAATGCTTTTTTTACCGTGCCTTTGTGCTGGAACCTCACTGAGCTTGTCGATGTGTGGCAATACTTTTTTTTACTGTGCCCCCGTGCCTCTGTGGCGCAACTTCCTGCCAAGAAAATCTTTCCCAACGATTGCCTTTGTGCCTTTGTAGCAACGGAATCTCTCATTCCAAAATTTTGCCGGAATCCAATTTGCCATTTGCCATTTACCAATTTGAAATTTACATTCCACGTTACCAACACTCCCCTGCTCAAATCTCGTCCCCCGTCCCCCGTCCCCCGTCCCTTTTCTTAAGATATTTGTAATATGACCACCTCCCTCGACTTCAGCGAATTTTTCGAACCCGTAAACGTCGAAAGAATCTCTT
>JBKJMR010000077.1:0-8387 GCA_046596275.1 Bacteroidia bacterium
GTAACAATTTTACTGTAGCCATGTTGCCTGCAGCAAGCTTCAAAAAAATTATAGCGGATCTTTCGCGCTGCTGCCTGGATGGAATTTTCTCCGTTTGCTGCAAATGTTTCTTCGGTGCAACGTTCGAGGTAAAAAGGAACATTCAATTTTGTTGCAAGCTCCGAAACAAATTTTTCATCCTCATCCGATTCTTTCCCGCGCAATCCATAATTCACATGAGCAATTGCAAAATCAATTTTACTCTTCACCAGCAAATCACAAAGCACAACCGAATCTACGCCCCCGCTCACCCCAGCAAGCACAGGCTCCCCTTCTGTATAGCCGCAAAATTTATAAAGAAAGTCTTTGAATTCAACCGAAAGCATTGGTAAAGTTAGTTGTTTCTGGTTTCTGGTTTCTGGTTTCTGGTTTCTAGTTTCTGGTTTGTTGTTTCTGGTTTGTTGTTTGTGATGGAATAATCTGATCTCAAGAAAAACCAGGAACTTTTTAAACTCGAAACCAGAAATTTTTTAAACTCGAAACCAGAAACTTTTTAAACCAGAAACTTTTTTAAACTAGAAACTTAATCCCAACGCCTCAAACAAAGTTTTCGCTTTCAATAAACATTCCGCATACTCCTTATCCGGGTCGGACTTTGAAGTGATTGCGCTTCCAACCATCAGCGACAAATAGCCTGTTTTCGCATTGTACTGAATGCTTCGGATCACCACATTAAAATCGAAATCCATTTCAGGAGTAAAATAACCCACCGCACCGGAATACAACCCGCGTTTCATATGTTCAAATTCTTCCGTGAGCTGCATCGCGCTGATCTTCGGCGCACCGGTCATGGAGCCCATGGGAAAAGCATTTTTAATCGCTTCCACGGGGTGAATTTTTTCGTCAAGAACAGCAGTCACTGTCGAGATCATCTGGTGTACATTTTTGAACGAATGAATTCCGAAAAGCTCTTCTACTTTCACGCTGCCTTTTTTTGCAGAACGCGAAAGATCATTCCGCACAAGATCCACGATCATCACATTTTCACTGCGCTCTTTAGGATCGTTAAGCAATTCGGTTTTTAATGCTGCATCTTCTTCCTTGCTTTTTCCCCTTGGCCGTGTTCCTTTAATTGGTTGTGAAATTAATTTATCGCCTTCCTTTTTTAAAAACCGCTCCGGGCTCGCACACATCAGCCATTGATCGTGGTATTTATACAATACTGAAAACGGTGCTTCACACAGCTCATTTAATTTACGGTAAACTGCAACGGGATCAATGGAAACATTTTCAGCGTAAAATTCAATGCAATAATTTATCTCGTAAATATCACCACGGTGAATGTGTGCAAGAAGTGCATTAACAATTGAAATGTATTGCTCCTTTGTTGTGCGTTCCTGCAATGTAAATTCCTGCTCCTGATTTTTATTTTCATCACCCCGATTAAAAATGCGAAGGAAATCCGCAGGAAGAATTTTGTTTTCGGGAACAATCCTGAAATCATCTTTTGTTTTGACCAGCATTAATTCCGGGTTAAAAAAATAAGCAGCAGGGAATTCTATTCCTGAAAAATGGTTGGATGAAAGTTCCTCTACAGCATTTTTCAGCTCATAGCTAAAATGACCGAAAGCATTTTTATTTGTAGAGAGAAATTCTTCCAGCTGCTTAAAAACTTTCGCATCATCATTACCGGTAAATTCATTTTCCACACCGAATGCTGCCATCCATTCAAAAGAACCATTTTCGCTATTATCCTGCAGAATGATTCCAACTTCGTTTGTGTTGAAAAGGGCGTACAGTTCTGATGGAAGTAATGTCTTGAACGGTGACGTCGGTTCGGGTTGATTCACAGATCAAAATTAGGAGTAAGATCTCAGAAAAGGGTCAATTTTTATCTTCAAATCAAGGGTTGATCTCAATAGCTTTTGTTGGGAATTTGGAAATTGTTACAAATAAACGATCACATTGTTTGAAACTTTCCTTAAAATGTTGGAAAATGGCCGTTTAACCCTTGATTTTATCCGATGAATGTATTATTTTTCGTTTGGCTAACACTCTTCCTTGTTATAACACCTGTTTGATTAATTTTTATAAACCCGAATTATGAATACAAGACTACACGCAATTGCAGGTCTGATTGGAGTGGCATTTTTAATCAGCACAACCTCTTCGGCACAAAATGTGGCTATTAATGCAACCGGCGCTGCGCCAAACGCTTCTGCCATGCTGGATATTACTTCCACTTCCATGGGAGTTTTAATTCCACGTATGACAACCGCTCAACGCACGGCCATTGCAGCTCCTGCGACCGGCTTACAGGTGTATGATACAACCACAGGAAGCTTCTGGTATTTTAACGGAGCCATTTGGGTGCAATTTGCGGCAAGCGGTTTAGACTGGGCTTTGCTTGGAAACACGGGAACCAATCCTGCCATTCATTTCGTTGGTACCACCGATGCTGTCGACCTGATTTTCCGCACCGGGAATACAGAACGTATGCGAATTGTGAATGCTACAGGTTTTGTAGGGATCAATACCACCACACCTTCTGCAAGATTACAAGCGGTGGCTGCTGCTGCTGTAGGGAACACAGCTATTTCAGGAACCATTGCGGCGCAGGGTTCCGGGCATCTTGCTTATTATAATACCATTGCATTAGGTGCATTCGGATCACTGCCAAGCGCGCTCGTTTTTGCTGATGAAGCAGCTGCAGGAAATTCGCCGGCACTTGTTTCCCGCTCAATGAGTCCTGCTTCTTATTCGGCAGCCATTTCTTTTTCCAATGTATGGATCGCAGGTTATTATGGCGTTGATAATCCTTCTAATACGCTGAATCCTTCTTCCCTGTATGGTCAGCTGAATGTTACAAATAATACGCTCGGTGGATTTCAATCTGCCATGCGTGGTTACAATAACAGAACCGCTACAGGGAATCCCGGTTATACAATTGGTGTGCTCGGAACAGCGAATGCAGGTTCGCAGGACGGAATGGGTGTGATGGGTGAATATTACGGAACAGCTACAGGAGTGCGTACCGGTGGATATTTTAGCGCGGGTGCCAATTATAGTTACGTTGCTGAAAACGTAACAAACAGAAAAATCGTCGGTGCAGGAACAGTTTCCGAAATCATTCCTACAACTGAGCATGGCCGCATAACACTTACTTGCCCGGAATCACCAGAATATTGGTACATCGATTATGGAACAGTTCAATTGGTAAATGGAAGAGCACACGTTGAGCTTGATCCGATCCTGATGGATGTGATTGTTGTTGATGCTGCAAATCCGTTGAAAGTGATAACACAAGTAAATATCATTGAATGTAATGGTGTTGCAGTAATTAATAAAACAGCAACAGGTTTTGACATTGTTGAATTACGCGGTGGCACAAGCAGCGGTGAGATCGATTACCAGATCGTAGCAAAACCGAAAACAAATTATGGTGAAGGACGTTTCCCGCAAGCACCGGCACCTGCTTATGCAAAAGGTGCAGAACCTGCGCAGGCAAAAGCAGCTAACTCTGGCAACAGAACTACCATGTATCGCTGGCCTGCTGACTGGGAAGTTTATAAGTACGATCCTGCAGCATTAACTAAGATCGGTGATGTAGTTCCTGCTGGTCCACACGCCGGTAAATATAAAATTGCAGAAGGTGTTTATAGCGATCATATGCCTCTCGAAGCTCCGAAACGTTAGATTTTTTTAGGTTGTAAAGGTTTTAAATTATGAAAAACACATTAGCAGCTTTACTGATTTTTTGCAGCTCCGGAATCTTTTCGCAGGGGATTATAAATAATGGCGCCCACATTGTTTTAAATGGTGCCACCTATGTTTATGTCGACAATACCGGAAATTACCTCAGCCAGAACGGTGGTATAATTGATAATACTGCCGCAGGAGCTACGATGTATGTTCCCGGAAACTGGACGAACAATTCTGCAAATAATGGATTCAGCAACGATGGTGCAGGTGTAGCACTTTACGGAGGCACGCAATATATTGGTGGTACTTCTCCGACTTATTTCTACACCATCTATTGCATCAACGTTGGAAATAAGGTGTTGAATATTAATACAACCGTTGGCGGTCAAAACCTTTTTAACGGTCAGCTGGTGCTTGGAACATCGGTTCATCCATTTGATTTGAATGGTTACCGCCTTGATGTTTCCAATCCATTGCCGAATGCTATTACGTACACAACAGGATATATTATCAGCGAAACAAATGCTTCGCTTAATCCAAGCGTTGTAAGATGGGATGTTGGTGCTAATACAGGTTCTTATATTATCCCATTCGGCGTGGCCGGTACACAACTTCCGTTTACGTTCAACATTACTTCACCGATGGCTGCTGCGGCAGATTACGTTGATATTTCAACACGAGCAACAGCTTCTTCTGCTAATACACCATGGGCAAATACAGTGACACATATGTTTTCTCCGAATCTCGGGCAAGATGGTTCTGATGAAGCTGTAATTGATCGCTGGTGGGAATTAACATTTTCCAGTGCCGCTACATCATCCCTTACTTTTTCTTACCGCGGATCTGAAAATACGATGCAGGTTCCTTACAATACTGGAAATGTAGGTGCGCAATGGTGGGCAACAGGATGGTTTCCGAATAACGCGAATGTGGGTTCTGCACCTGCTGTAACTGTCGGAGTTGGTTCTGTAACCGCAACAGGAATTGTTTTTCCTGCGAATACATACATGCCGATGGTGCTTTCTTCTTTAAGCGCGCCATTACCAATTGAGCTCATCAGCTTTAAGTCGAATTGTGTAAAAGATCTGCAGCAAATTACCTGGTCAACAGCATCAGAAATGAATAATGATTTTTTTACTGTTGAACGAAGCGATGATGGTGTTACTTTTCGCGATATCGGAACAGTGAACGGTCATGGAACAACAACACAATTCCACCAGTACAATTTTACTGATCCGCAGCCTGTTTTGTCTGCTTCCTATTATCGTTTACGCCAAACCGATTATAACGGGCAATTCACCACATCTGCTATTATCGTTGGTGAAAAATGCGGATCGTACAGCACGAATTTCATCGATGCCTATTCTTCCGGATCAGCGATTACAATTCTCCTGGATAATACATTTGAATCGGCTTATAAAGCTGAATTGTATGATGCACAGGGGAAGCTTGTTATTTCGCAAAATTTTGATTCAGGAACCGGTGCAAATCGTTTCACGTTAAACGACAAACTTCCTGCATCAGGAATTTACCTGCTCACAGTAGCGGGAAGTCACGGAGAAATTTTTTCTAAGAAATTGTTTGTTGCTGCGGAATAGAATTATTTTCCTCCAGCAATAACGCTTTCACACCATCCACCCATTCTTCGCGCGAATTCAAGCTTGGCACCAGCTGGATTTTTTCTCCGCCATGCTCACGGAAGATCTCATTGTATTCTGTCCCGATCTCGTAAATGGTTTCCAGGCAATCCGCAACAAATGCAGGAGAGAATGCAAGAATTTTTTTCTTCCCTTCTTTCGCAAGCCGCTCGATCTCATGATCTGAATAAGGCTTTATCCATGGATCACGACCTAAACGTGATTGGAAAGCAATGGTATAATCTTCCTTCTTAATATTTAATCTTGCAGCGATCGCCATTGCAGTCTGCACACAATTCGCGCGGTAGCAATATTGATTTCCTTCTCTCGGAATTTCGCAACATTTTCCGAGACTACATTTTCCGTCTCCATAATGCGCATCACTTTTACGAATGTGTCGCTCAGGCAATCCATGAAAGCTGAACAGCACATGATCGTAATCGGCAGGATTAAATTCTTTTGCAGAAGCGACAACAGCGTTTAAATATTCTTCACGATGATGAAAGCGCGAAATAATTTTTACTTCAGGCGTCACTTCCCATGATCCGAAAAGTTTCATCAGCGCTTCAATGGTTGAACCAGTGGAAGAGGAAGCATATTGCGGATAAAGTGGAAGCGCAATAATTTTTGTCACTTTTGCTTTGCGTAATTCCTCAAGCGCCGATTCGATCGACGGACTTTGATAGCGCATTCCGAAAGCAACTAAAAAATTATCGCCGAGCTTTTCCTGCAGCTTTTTTTTCAAATCAATTCCATGCGTAAGCAACGGCGAACCTTCTTTGGTCCAGATCTTTTCATACAGCTTCGCAGATTTTGGCGCGCGGGTAGGAGCGATGATGCAATTAATAAGAAACCAGCGTGAAACAGGATGAATGTCAATCACCCGCGCATCCATGAGAAATTCCCGCAAATATTTACGCACATCAGCGGTAGAAGGACTGTCGGGCGTACCCAGATTGATCAATAAAATTCCTGTTTTCATAATCATGCAAAAGTAGGAAGAAAAGTGGTGGTGTAGAAAAGGTTGGTAGTAGTGATTGGGAAGGGTTTGATTTAACTGTAGAGACGCGATGCCTGCCTGCAGGAGCACATGCAAGCGCGGCGGCAGGCAGGCCTCGCGTCCCTGTTATGAAATATTTCTTTTCAAGTGCGCCGACTGTGCGTTTTTGCGTGAGGGATAGCAGCGAAAAACACGAAGTGCGAAAGCAAGTGCGACGACGGATTTGTAGTGAATAGCCCGACCCGTGAAGTAAAGCGGAGCTTACTTCACGGGTCACGCCATTATAAATTCAACCTTCAAGATTTAACATTTATCCCACCAACCTTTTACCACCAACCTCGCGGAAGCAATATTAATTTCAGCAATATACTCTACCGCGTTATATCAATTAAAATATCCTCAATCACCTGCGATCCAACCGCCTTATCCATTTGTGTATAAAAAACAGTATTTGCATCCGGCATTGGAGGTGGAAGCTGGTCATTCATTGTTTTTGAAATTGTTCGTTTGTTGACGTAATTATATTTTCCCCGAGGCGTGCGCAACGTTAATTCTTCGAGGTCCGGATTTGTACTATTTCCGAATTGCATTACACAGAAGCTGGTGTTATTTTTATTCATAAGCGAATCGACATAATTTTTAGTTTCTTCTGTAATATTAAAAACACCGTCTGTGGCAATGATAACATGAATGCGCTGCGGAAGCGCCATTGAATCTACAATATCACAAACACATGTAAGCGCAAGATTTCCATTGGTAACTCCGTGCGATTTGAGATTGTTTATTGTCGAATCAATTTGTACAGAATCAACCGGGCCCATAAAAGGAAGCAGCAATTTTGCATTATCTGAAAATGCCATTACAGCAATGCGGTTATTTTCATTCAATCCTTGTGTAAAATCAATCAGCTGTCTTTTCATCAAATCAAGCTTTCCTGATTTTGCCATTGACCCGGAAATATCGAGAAGGAAAAGAAAATAATCTCCCGGGCGTGTATCAGCTTTTTTTATTGTGCAGTTGCATATTTTTCCGTCATCAGGAGTAACACTTACATCATCGAAATAAAAATAAGCACCACGCAGAATATGACTGCTTGAAATACTTTTTAACGGACTTTTTCCCAATGAAGAAAGTGTTACAACAGAAGTATCTGAATAGCTTCCCAGCGTAATATATTTTTCACCGCCTTTTGCAACGTATGTTCCTGAAATTTCTGTCCACCCATTTTCATGCGTGATCAGCTGGTGAGAAATAATTTGTGGTTGATGCGGCAATGATTCTTTATAATAAGAAATAACCGGCTTTTCAGAAATGTATGCGCCGATTCCTGTTGAAGTATAAGGTGAAGCACGATCAAGCGTAACATAAAACCGCACGCAGTATTTTTTTCCTGCTTCAAGTGGTGTTGCAAATATTCCCTGGATATATTCTTTATAATTTATCGCACCTACATTTTGCACACCTAATCCACAGATCAACGCGCAGCGTCCTTCACCGGTTCGTGCTTTTGCAATCGGGTAACCATCACAAACCGAAAGATCAGAATTAAAAAAATCTGCTGTGCCTTTTGTCGGCGTTACCCAACCGGGAAGAATCTGCTGTCCCGGTTCTACGTAACCCGGCCATGTGCGGATGACAGGATAGGTATAGGATTCCATGCTCGGATTCAAAACGAGGTTTTGTGCATTAGCAGCGATGGAAAATAGCGAGCCTGTGAAAAGAAATATAAAAATGATTCTTACGGAATGTAGGAGTAGCTTCATTACGGGCAGATTTGAAATTCCTTTCAGCAAATAAAAGGCCATTTTGCCAGTGTTTCTTCCTGTAATCGATAACTGGAAGCAAAATGATCTTAATTGGTAAAAAAAACATAAATGATGACATAGTGAAGGAAAGGGTGGAGGAAGGGATTTTTAAGGTAAAATAGTCTTGCAGATAAGATGTGCATTAGTATTGCAAGACGCGTGGAAAAAATGTCGCCCCTACAGGGCTTTTACTATGTGTGGTCTTGTTGCTTTACAAAAATATCGTCCCGAAGGGACTGATATCACACATCGGGCGCTTAGGCT
>JBKJMR010000212.1:0-2596 GCA_046596275.1 Bacteroidia bacterium
GCGTTTCATAAGGACCCAATCTTATGTGGAACGGCTAACCCAAAATGCAAAAGTTCAAGATTATATTAATTGATGATTCTGCCGAAGATATTGAGCTCCCCCTCTATACGCTGAAAAAGAATGAGTACATCATGAAAATTGATCATTTTAAGGATGGTGCGCTGGCGTTGGAATATATCGCGGGAGAAAAAGAAGAGATAATTTCTTCCATTTTCATTTTGCTTGATATGAATATGCCCGGTATGGGTGGACTCGAATTTATTAAGCGGGTTAAAGCGAATGATAAAACAAAAAACATTCCTATTGCTGTATTGACTTCTACAACTGAATTGCCGGATATCAAAGAAAGCATGCGGTTAGGCGTGAAGTTTTATATACCGAAACCGATCGAATCAGAAGATATCGATAAGATTGCAATCGAGCTCGGTTATACCCTCAGCTGATCTACAACTCATTTACGTTTGATTTAAAATTTCTGCAACAATTCGCAGATGCTTCTCCGTTTTTTTAATTTTTTGCCATAAAAAAAGGCGAGCTCGCGTAAAATTGCAAAGCCCGCCTGTAATCCGGGCGGCGACCCGAAAGCGTATATATTTAAATCAAAAAATGCTATCGATAATAGTAGTTGAGAGGTTCTGGAGTTGTGAATATCGAAATTACACTATTCAATCAAAGTAACACAGACTTTTCGATAACCTGTAGAAATTGAGGTATGCCTTGTGAAATCAGACGTTTCTTACATTACCTCTCGTCAAAGTCTTCAACAACTACTTGTCTTTCACGATCAAACGCGGATGCCATTTATAGGTTAATTGAGTCTGGACATCGATGATTAGCAACTGAAAATCGAATAAACATAACCAATTACAGTTCTGAAAGTATATTTAAGGAACAAAAGAAAATTCAAAAACCAGGATTAGTAGTAGGTTCCCCTGCCTGCCATCTAATCCTTTTGTCTCCTTATAGATTTCCGGAGGCTTTTTGAATTTGTGGGAACTCTAAAAATCTCTCTATGCCACCAGTAAAAGTATTAAAACCAAAACCAATCGCAAAGAATGGTTCTAACGGGGCCGTTAAATCAAAAGCATCGAAAAATGGTAATCATTTACCAGGAAAAAGCGGCGCTGCCAAAAACGGACAAGCTAAAAACGGAGCTTCCAAAAATGGCGGTCCGAAAATTTCAACTCCCAGGGAATTATTTACACGCATACCGATCCAGCCGATCGTACAAGAAACAACCCTTACTGAAGCAGATCTTTTTAAAGTTTTGCTTCGCGTAAAAAACGGAGACTTTTCTGTTCGCCTTCCTGATGACCAGGTGGGAATGACCGGGAAAATCTGCGATACACTCAATGAAATTATTGAGCTTAACGAACGAATGGTTTTCGAATTTGAAAAAGTCGGAACCAGTATCGGTAAGCAGGGAAAGCTGACCAATCGCGTCGAGCTGCATGGAGCAAAAGGTTCATGGGGCTCTTGCGTTGATTCGGTAAACATGCTCATTTCCGATCTTGTACATCCTACCATTCAGATTGCGCACGTAATTACCTCGGTAGCGAAAGGAAATCTTTCGCAGGAAATGCCGCTTTCCATTGAAGGAAACGCCTTACAGGGAGAGTTCCTCCGTATCGCGAAAGAGGTAAACGGAATGGTAAAACAGCTGAACCTTTTCTCGATGGAGGTAACGCGTGTTGCCCGTGAGGTAGGTACAGAAGGAAAGCTCGGTGGACAAGCGAAAGTAAAAGGGGTAGGTGGTGTATGGAAAGATTTAACTGACTCAGTAAATAAAATGGCGAGTAACCTTACCGGGCAGGTAAGGAATATTGCCGATGTAACAACCGCGGTAGCGAAAGGTGACTTATCGAAAAAGATCACCGTTGACGTAAAAGGAGAAATTCTCGAGTTGAAGAACACCATCAATACGATGGTGGATCAGCTCAACTCGTTCTCTTCCGAGGTAACGCGTGTTGCCCGTGAGGTAGGATCGGAAGGAAAGCTCGGTGGACAAGCGCACGTTAAAGGTGTTGGTGGAACATGGAAAGATTTGACCGATTCTGTAAACCAGATGGCGTCAAACTTAACCGGACAGGTACGTAACATTGCCGATGTAACTACTGCGGTAGCGAAAGGTGACTTATCGAAAAAAATTACGGTTGACGTAAAAGGAGAAATTTTAGAATTAAAAAATACAATCAACACAATGGTGGATCAGCTGAATTCATTCGGTGCAGAAGTAACCCGTGTTGCACGTGAAGTAGGTTCCGAAGGAAAATTAGGAGGTCAGGCAAAAGTAAAAGGTGTTGGTGGTACATGGAAAGATTTGACTGATTCTGTAAACCAAATGGCATCTAACTTAACAGGTCAGGTGCGTAACATTGCAGAAGTAACAACTGCGGTTGCGAACGGTGATTTATCGAAAAAAATTACAGTAACTGTAGAGGGAGAAATGCTCGAGTTGAAAAAAACTATCAATACGATGGTGGATCAGTTAAACTCATTCTCATCTGAGGTAACACGTGTGGCGCTTGAAGTAGGAACAGAAGGAAAATTAGGCGGACAAGCAAAAGTAAAAGGAGTTGGAGGTACATGGAAAGAT
>JBKJMR010000380.1:0-4463 GCA_046596275.1 Bacteroidia bacterium
AAAAAGGGATGGGGGACGAAGGGACGGGGGGACGAAGGGACGGGGGGACGAATAGTAAGAAGTATAGCATTACTCGTTTCACAATCCGTCCCCTTTCCCGTCCCACGTCCCCCCGTCCCTTTTCTTTACCTTTATTAACTGTGCTCACCCTGCGGAATCTTCTTTTTATACTCTTGCTTCTGCCCGCTTTTTATGCGGCAGGACAGACGAATACTTCGTGGAGGGAAAAGACGGTTTATTTTACGGGCGATACATTAACCCTTGATTCACTTAGCATTGTTCCCGGCACTTTTTCGCTCTATCAAAAAGGCGCAAAGCTGGATTCCACGCATTTCATTTTGATTCCGCTTTATTCGCAAGTGGTTTTGACAAATGTGGATGCGATGGACAGCCTTCGTGTTCGCTATGCGGTTTATCCTTTTCTTTTTACAAAAGAGCATTTGCACAAAAACCAGGAACGTTTTACCAGCTCGCCCGATCATGCAGTAAATCCGTTTCTCTACAGGCCAGGCGATATAAAAACAGAAGATCCTTTCGCTACAGGCGGATTAACTAAAAGCGGAAGTTTGTCGCGTGGAATTTCATTTGGTAATAACCGCGATGTTTCTGTCAATTCAAGTTTGAATTTACAATTGTCGGGAAAGCTGACGGAAGAAGTTGAATTGATGATGGTGGCCACGGACGATAATCTTCCATTGCAGGCGGATGGAACCACACAACAGCTACAGGAATTCGATCGTGTTTTTATCCAGCTTTCTTCGAAGAATACAAAACTGATCGCAGGAGATTTTTTTGCATCGCGGCCAAATTCATATTTCATGAATTTTAATAAGCGTGGGCAGGGATTAAATGTGACGAGCACAATTCCGTTTGAAAAATCTAAATCAAAGTTGATCGTTAACGGAAGTGCCGCGATATCGAAAGGAAAATTCGCGCGAAGTGTTATTCTCGGTAGCGAAGGAAATCAAGGTCCGTATCGATTGCGCGGGGCGGAAAATGAATTGTTCATTGTCATTTTATCAGGAACAGAAAAGGTTTACATCGATGGAAAGTTGCTCGTGCGCGGGCAGGAAAATGATTACATCATCAATTACAATACTGCGGAATTAACATTCACTGCAAAACAATTGATCACAAAAGACAAACGAATCACGGTTGAATTTCAATATAGCGACAGGAATTATTCGCGATCTATGTTTCATACAGGATTGGAATATCAAACAGAGAAATATTCATTGCGCTTTAATGCATTTTCCGAACAGGATTCAAAAAATCAACCGTTGCAGCAATCGCTTACCAATGCTGATAAATTGAGAATGGCGGCTGTGGGCGATACACTTTCACAGGCATTTGTTTCAGGCGTCGATAGTGTTGGTTTCTCCGGCGATCTTGTATTATATCACAAGCGGGATACAATCGTAAACAGTGTTTTGTACCAGGATATTTATGTTTACAATACAAGTCCGGACAGTGCTCATTACCGTTTGAGCTTTACGAATTTCGGTCCCAACGGGGGAAATTACATCCAGGTTACTTCTGCTGCGAATGGAAAAACATTTCAGTGGGTCGCGCCAATCGGTGGAATTCCGCAGGGAGAATATGAGCCGGTTATTTTATTAATCACGCCGAAGAAAAAACAATTAGTCACCTTAGGCGGCGATTTTAAATTCATAAAAAACACGCTCATCAAAGCGGAAGTCGCTTACAGCAATAACGATGTAAATACGTTTTCTCCTTACGATTCATTCGACGATCATGGGTATGGCGCGCAGCTGAATATCCGGAACAAACAAAAGATCCGCGATTCGGTTTCATTGATCCTCGAAGGAAATTATGAATACGTGAGCGCTTATTTTTCTCCGCTCGAACGTTATCGCCCGGTAGAATTTCAACGCGATTGGAATCTGACAAACGCATTTAACACCGGCAACCTGCATCCTGATCAGCATCTTGCCAAAGCAGGATTTGCGTTTGTGAAAAATGGTCTTGGAACAATCGGTTATGATTTCAGCACCTTTCAGAATGGCTCAACGTATACCGGCCTGAAACATTCTGTCAATTCATCTGTGCGTAAAAAAGGATTTGCACTCACCGCAAAAGGAAGCGTATTGAATTCGTATGGAAGTTATGGCTCAACCGATTTCATTCGTCACCGTGTTGATGTTTCGCAAAAGATCTTCAAACAAATTACGTTAAGCGCATACGAAGACCAGGAAATTAATTCGCTTTACAAACCAGGCATTGATACGTTAAACCTCGCGAGCACTTCTTATTTTGAATGGCAGGGCGCAATCACCATTGCCGATACAACAAAGAGAAGCTTTACCATTTTCTATCGCCAGCGCACCGATCGTTTACCTACGGGAATTGATTTTCTTAATTCATCTGTCGCAGATAATGTAGGCGGAACTGTTACGCTGAATGGGAATCCGAATCATCAACTGCGGGTAACAGCAAGCTACCGTAATTTGAAAATTACAAATCCAGCTCTCAGCTCATTGGCACCGGAACATACGGTTGTCGGAAGATTGGAATACAATATGCGTATGCTGAAAGGTGTAATCAACGGTCAGACTTTTTACGAAGCAGGTTCCGGACTGGAAGTAAAAAAGGAATATTCTTATTTAGAAGTTCCGACCGGCCAAGGAACATATGCCTGGACCGATTACAATGAGGATGGCGTAAAACAGCTGAATGAATTTGAAGTTGCAGTGTATTCCGACCAGGCAAATTACATCCGCATTTTCACTCCGACAAACGAGTATGTAAAAGTGTACACGAATCAATTTTCACAGAGTTTGAATTTGCGTCCGGCTGCGGTTTGGGCAAATAAAAAAGGTGTGAAAGGAATTATTGCTCGTTTTTCTAACCAGGCAGTTTATCGCGTCGAACGAAAAACACAAAGCAGCGATGCCTTCAATGCATTTTTCCCAACACTTGATGATGTGAATGACACAGCGCTTGTTTCGCTGAATGCAACAGTGCGCAATACTGTTTCCTTCAACCAGCTCAGCAGTAAATTCGGTTTGGAATATACCTGGCAGGAAGTAAGCGGAAAAAGTTTGCTCACCAACGGGCTCGATTCGCGCAGCAATACATTCAACGAAGGAAAAGTGAGATGGAACATGACAAAATCACTTTCGTTGCAGATGTATTACCGCGACGGAATTAAAAAAAGCGGTTCTGAATATTTCACTGCTAAAAATTACCGCATTCACTATTACGAAACAGAACCGAAGTTCAGCATCCAGCCCGGCACCACTTTCCGTGTAAGCTTTTCATACCGTTACGCGCAAAAACAAAACACGCCCGATCTCGGAGGCGAAAGCGCAAACATCCAGAAGTTCGGAACAGAATTAAAGCTGAGCAAACTTTCCAAAGGCAGCTTCTTAGCCGAAGCAAATTTCATTGAGATAAAATACAACGGAATAGAATCCTCCGCCATCGGCTACGACATGCTCGAAGGATTACGAAAAGGAAAAAACTTCACCTGGAAATTAAGCTGGCAACGTTCGCTCGCCACGAATTTGCAATTGACGATTGGGTATGAAGGAAGGAAGACGCCTGGAGCGATGATGATTCATACGGGGAGTGCGCAGGTTAGGGCGATATTTTAAAGAGGGCTCTGCCTTTCTTGTCAGTCTTCGATACACTTCGCTACTCAGTCTGACAAGAGATTATTTTCTTCGTTTTAATTTTTTATAGGTGATGGTCATTTCATCTTTCCATCCAAAGTTTGTTATTCTTTCCGCACTTGTGATTTTGCCTTCCATGTCATAGTGAAATATTTGTTTTATAATAGTCACGCTTTGTATTGGCATAATGCCCCCATTTGGAGTATAAACAGGATAAGTAATACTTATTAAGCTATCTGTTTTCAAAAAGCGGTCATTCGATGTAATAATGTTATAATATTTATTAACCAACGCAAAAGAATCGTTAAGAACAATGCACCATTCACTAGCATCTACTACAGAACTGTAAATCCATTGCTTTTTTCCGTTTTTATCTTTTAAAAGTATCGCTTCTGTTTTCGTAATAAACACTTTGCCTGAAAATGCGGTGTCACCATAATAGTCAAATCTGTCATAATTAATCAGCTGACCTTTTCTATAAATAAATCTTTCAATAACTTTTCCTACAGAATCTGAAACCTCCCTTGTGTAATTATAATCCGAATGAATATTTGTGATCTCCGTTATCTTAAACACCCCAGAATCTCTGGTCGTTTTCTTTATACCCCAGGGCTCTTTTGTTTTACCCCTTTTATCACATAAAACAATTTTATTTCCGCGAATTAAACCATAAGCAAAACTGTAAGAGTTTTTACCTTGGGTTTCCTGAGAAACTATGGAATCATTTACAAATCTCCAGGTTATATTTATTCGCTCATAAGGTCCCTGGTCTGATTTGACCGCTTCTTCCCATTGATTATTTCCGACTTTTCCTTCCTTAAAAGGAAT
>JBKJMR010000396.1:0-10365 GCA_046596275.1 Bacteroidia bacterium
CAAGGTGTATGGTAATGATCTCACCGGTCTTCGCAGCGCTGCAAATAACATTCGTAATGTAATTGAAAAAATTCCCGGCGTTGTCGACGTGCAGGTAGAAAAGCAGGTAATGGTCCCTGAATTGCTTATCAGCATTGACCGTGAAGCGTTGAAACGTTACGGATTGCAATCGGGAAAAGTAGCGGAAGACCTGGAGATTTTTTACAATGGAAAAGTCACAGGTCAGATTATTGACGGACAAAAAACATTTGATATTCTCTTGCGGACAAGCGATGTTGAACGGACAAACATTGAAAACATTCGCAATACGCAAGTCCATACCGGCGACGGAAGTCTTATTTCCCTCAAACAAATTGCACAAGTTGAATACACAAATACGATCAACACTATTTCGCATGAAAATACACAGCGGAGAATCGTTATTTCCTGCAATGTACAGGACCGTGATTTGGGAACAACTGTAAAAGAGATACAGGAAAAGATTCATTCCGGTGTTGATCTTCCGGAAGGCTATTTTGTGGATTACGGTGGACAATTTGAAAGTCAGAAAAGTGCATCAAGATTAATTCTGATTTTGGGATTGTTTGCGCTTGCAGGAATTTTCCTTGTGCTGTACAGCCATTTCCGTTCTGCGCCGATTGTCTTTCAAATCATGCTGAACATTCCGCTGGCTTTGGTTGGTAGTGTTATTGCAGTTGTACTTACAGGCGGCACTTTTTCTGTAGCAACGCTGGTTGGTTTTATAACACTCACCGGGATTGCCTCACGAAATGGAATCATGATGATCTCGCATTACATTCACCTGGTGGAGCATGAAGGAGAAAAATTCAGTAAGGAAATGATCATCCGTGGCTCATTGGAAAGAATGGTTCCGGTACTAATGACTGCGCTCGTTGCCGCCCTCGCACTCATTCCGCTTACACTCGATCCACAGGCCTCCGGAAAAGAAATTCTTTATCCTGTAGCTATTGTGATTCTGGGTGGATTGATAAGCTCAACGTTCCTTGATATGGTGGTGACGCCTGTGGTTTTCTATAAATTCGGAGAACGTGCTTTGAAGAAATATTTCGAAGGGAAAAAAAGTCAGGACCTGGATTTAAAATAGTCTTATAACTTTTTTGAAAAATATTACCACATTTAGCGCTAGTCTGAAATAAAAATGTAGCTTTAATTAATATTTCGCCGCCCGGTGAAATAGATTTAGACAGCACACTTTAAGGGGTTAGAGTGTGCTGTTTTATTTTGCTCCTTCCATAAGATTTCTCATTGTTAATGAACGACTTGTAATAGTCCTGCGCAGTTTTTTGGAAATAAATTTGTGTAGTTAAATAGCTACACATATATTTGTAGTCAAATAACTACACGATGAATTTAAGACGCGATGTATTTCAGGCCATAGCAGATCCTACCAGGAGAGCCATACTTCTACTGGTCGCATCGCAATCTATGACAGCAGGCGCCATAGCTGCAAACTTTGATACAGCACGACCGACAGTCTCAAAACATCTGCAAATACTTACGGAATGCGAATTGCTTAAACAGGAGCAAAACGGCAGAGAAATGTATTATCACATTAATGCAAAAAAGATGAAAGAAGTATCCGACTTCATTGAGCCATTCCGTAAAATCTGGGAAGACCGGTTCAATAAATTAGAATCAATAATGAAATCAAGGATGCACGAAAAAAATAAAAAGGCATAAGTAAAAAAACATAAAAACAAAAACATGGATCAAAAAACAAAAATTGATGCTGAAGATGGTAAGCAGGAATTAGTAATTACAAGAGAATTTGAGCTGCCGCTTGAATTACTTTTTAAAGCGTATGAAGAATCCGAAATTATTGAGCAATGGATGGGAACAAAAGTGCTGAAGCTTGAAAATAAAAAGCACGGCAGCTACCAATTCGAAACCACTGATCCAATGGGCAACAAACATAATTTCAATGGTGTGATCCATGAATTTAATGTCAACGAAAAGATCACGCGGACATTTGAAATGGAGAACACGCCTTTTCCTGTTCAGCTTGAATTTTTAGAATTTGAAATGCTTTCGGATGACAGCAGCAAACTAACTATGAAAATAGTTTACAAATCAATTGCCGACAGAGACAATATGCTTAAGCTACCTTTTGCGCAGGGCATCAATATGGCGCATAACCGTCTACAGGAAATCGTAAACAAACTAAAATAAAAATACCATGTCAAAACGAAATAAAATTATCTATTGGATTGCGACGATCTGGTTTTCATTGGGAATGTTGTCAAGCGCAATTGTGCAGCTGATAAAGATGGACGAAGAAATAGTTATGTTTAATAACCTCGGCTACCCGGTTTATTTGTTAACCATACTTGGTGTTTGGAAAATCCTGGGAGTTACAATAGTGCTTCTTCCTAAATTTCCTTTACTGAAAGAATGGGCGTATGCAGGATTTTTCTTCACCATGTCGGGAGCGTTGTTTTCACATATTGCAATAGGTGACTCTATGTATGAAATATTTCCTCCTGTTTTATTGTTGCTTTTGATTGTGACTTCATGGTATTTCAGACCTGCTGATAGAAAAATTGACTGGAAACAGCTTAGCAATCCGGCATAATGGGAACATCATTAGCTTTGTATAAAACCAAATAGACTATTTCGGAATAAAAGCATATTCTTCATTCCAACTAAGAGAAAAGATGAATCCTAAAGTCGATTTTTATTTCACCAAAGCGAAACAGTGGCAGGAGGAAATTAAACTGCTGAGAGTGATCGCGCTTGATTGCGGGCTTACGGAAGAATTGAAATGGGGCGTTCCTTGTTACACGTTTGAAGAAAAGAATATCGTTTTAATTCATGTGTTTAAAGAATATTGTGCGCTCCTGTTCTTCAAAGGTGTTTTGCTCAAGGATACCAAAGGCCTGCTGATTCAGCAAACGAAAAATGTGCAGACTGCCCGCCAGCTTCGGTTCACAAATGCCAGGGAAATTGTTAAGCTTGAACCTGCAATTAAAGCCTTTATCAAAGAGGCAATTAAAGTGGAAAAATCCGGGTTGAAAGCAGATCTGAAAACGACTTCTGAATTTGAAACGCCGGAAGAATTTAAAAAGGCCTTGGCTAAAAACGCAACTTTAAAAACTGCGTTCAAAGCATTGACACCCGGACGACAAAGAGGATACCTGCTCTATTTTTCACAAGCAAAACAATCGAAAACCCGTGAAGATAGAATTGCAAAATACACAAAGCAGATTCTCCGGGGAAAAGGTTTGAATGATTAGATAAAACATTTCTACGATGAAAAACAATAAAAAAATATCGCCGGCACAACAGGAAGAATTACTCCACATATTAAAAGTTCGTTTTGAAAAAAACATTAACCGTCATAAAGGAATAAAGTGGGCCGACGTTGAAAAAAAGCTGGAAGCTAATGCGGGAAAGGTGTGGTCGCTCAATGAAATGGAACTAACCGGCGGCGAACCTGATGTGATTGATTACGACAAAAAAAAGGACGAATATATTTTTTGTGATTGTGCAGCGGAAACTCCTAAAGGCCGCAGAAGTATTTGTTACGACGGTGATGCGCGTGAATCACGCAAAGAGCATAAACCTAAAAGCAGCGCAACTGAAATGGCAGCAGAAATAGGCATCGAACTTTTATCAGAAGAGCAATACCGCCAATTACAAGAGCTCGGTGATTTCGATACAAAAACTTCCAGCTGGGTAAAAACGCCCGACGCAATCAGGGAACTCGGCGGTGCATTGTTTTGCGATCGTCGTTATGATCATGTGTTTGTTTATCACAACGGTGCGGAATCATATTATGCAGCAAGAGCTTTTCGTGGATTGCTGAAAGTCTGATTCAGATGCGTAAATAAAATACAAAAGTTGTCCCCTTTTCACCTGCCACCTGTCAATCGTCACTCGTCTTTCTAAACCAGGGCCGTCTTATTATACCTTCCCTTATACTCCACCGGCGACATTCCAGTGATCTTTCTGAACACTTCACGAAACGCTTTTACATCTGAATAGCCAACCTCATACATTACTTCGTTAATTGTTTTGCGGCTGCTTTCAAATGCTTTTTTTGCCGATTCAATTTTTACACGTTGTGAATATTCCACCGGCGTATTTCCTGTTGCTTTGATAAATCGCCTGTCAAAGTTTCGTCTACCGACAGAAAATTTCGACGACAAATCTTCAATTGAAATTTTTTCCTGCAGATTTTTCTCAATATACACCTGGGCTTTTTTCACCAGTTCATCGTCATGCGATTTCTGACCTTTGAAAATTATAAATCCCGACTGACTATGCCTGTCCATTTCTATCTGGAAAACTTTGGAACAAAATATCGCTGTCTGCCTGTCGTAATATTTCTCAACCAAATAAATCATAAGGTTCAGAAATGAATACGCACCGCCATTGGTATAAATTCCGTTTTCATCCGTGATCAACTGATCCGTTTTTAAAATCACTTCAGGAAACATTTTGCTGAAATTTTCTGCAGCAGCCCAATGTGTAGAACAACTTTTTCCGTCAAGCAATCCGGATGATGCAAGCATAAACGCTCCGGTACAAATCGTTGCTACTTCGGCACCCTCTTTATATTGCTTTTCGATCCATTCAACCAGGCGTTTATTCTCTTTCAAAGCTGCATTGTAATTGTGATTCAAGGATGGAATAATAATGAGGCTGGTTTTTTTAATTGATGAAATATGAACGTGTGGCTTCACACTGAACAAACCATCGTAGAATTCCACTTTCTTTGAAATACCTGCAAGCTGGATCTTAAATAATTCCCTTTTACCGAGCGCTTTCCAATGCATATTGGCTCTTGTAAAAATCTTATATGCACCAACTATGCTGCTTAAATTATTCTCACCGTCAGGAACCAATATTGTAAGGTGTTTCATAAAAATATTTTCTCAAAGGTAAAAATTAGCCGTGTCCAAATCAACCCGCTACAATGTCCATATGGCACCCTGCCCAGCGTCTTTTCCTGTAATACATTTGCTTCAATATAAAAACCAGGAAATGAATACAGCGAGCTTTACTACTACCCTATTAGTCGATCAGTCCCCGGCGCACGCATTCGATGCAATCAATAATGTCCGCGAATGGTGGTCGGAAGAAATTGAAGGCAGCACAGATAAACTCAACGCGGAATTTAAATACCATTACGAAGATGTTCATCGGTGTCAAATGAAAATAACAGAATTTATTCCGGGCGAAAAAGTAGTTTGGCTTGTGATGGACAACTATTTTAAATTCACGAAGGACAATACTGAATGGACCGGCACAAAAATTATTTTTGAAATTTCTGAAAAGCACAACAAAACACATATCCGATTTACACATGAAGGATTAGTTCCTGCATATGAATGTTACCCCATTTGCAGGGATGCATGGAGCGATTATATTAACAATAGCTTGCATAAGCTGATCACAACAGGTAAAGGCAAACCGAACGGAAAAGGCAATCCACAAACAGAAAACGAAAAGATAATCGCACCCAAACAGGTCATGGTTAAGATGACGCTTGACCGGTGGCATTCGTTAATAAACATTTTCGATGCCATCCTGGATTCCATAACAGATGAGCAGCTGCAAAAAGAAATTGCCCCGGATAAGAATCGTGGAATATATTTATTAGGACATCTTATAGCAGTACACGACAATATGATGCCGCTATTAAATTTCGGCGAAAAGTTATTCCCGGGATTAACCGAACCGTTTTTAAATTCTCCTGACAAATCTGTAAATGAGATACCTTCAGCAAAAGAGCTGCGGACATCATGGACGAAAATGAATAACGTCCTTAATCAAAATTTTGAAAAGCTACAGCCCGAAGAATGGTTTCAAAAGCACACTTCGGTTTCTGCTGAAGATTTTATTAAAGAACCGCATCGGAATAAATTAAACATACTCATTACGAGAACAAGCCATTTATCCTGGCACTGCGGACAATTTGAATTGCTCAAATAAACGGATCAAAAAAATAAAATGAAAAAACAGGATTATTCAACAAGCTTTAAAGCAGACTCCTCGCAGGCAGAAACATTTAAAAGCATTACCAATGTTTCAAAATGGTGGACAGAAAACGTTGAAGGCAGCTCACAAAACGTGAACGACGTTTTCACTGTACATTTTGGTCAGACCAACATTACACTCGAAGTTGCTGAATCTGTTTCCGGCAAAAAAATTAGTTGGAACGTTATCGACTGTAATAAACATTGGCTTAAAAACAAAAAAGAATGGAAGGGCACCCGGATAACCTGGGAAATTTCAGCTGAAGGGAATGCAACGATCGTGAGTTTTAATCATTTGGGTTTGGTTCCGGGTTTGGAATGTTATGCTGTATGCGAAGATGCGTGGAGCGATTATTTGCATAACAGCTTATTGAAGTTGATTGAAAGCGGAAAAGGTCAGCCGACATCTATCTAAAAGGTTGATCACCACTTTCGGGAAAGTTTTTCTCTTGATTAGAAATTCCCTTCCGGCAAAAATAGCTCGTACAACAATGATAAAAAAATACGAACTGCATTCACAGTGTTTTTTGTTTACCTAACTTAGAACAACAAATCGCATCGCCGTGTTCGAAGGAAATCCAACAGTTATTGATGGTATTGAAATTCCATACGACGGAACACTTTTCCTGGTGGTTTTATCTCTTCATATTCTTGCAGGCGTAACAGGTGTTATCAGTGGTCTTTTTGCAATGCTCTCAAAGAAAAAACGCGGACTTCACACTACATCAGGAAACATTTATTACATGTCTTTGTTGATTGTATTTCTGACTGCAACGTGGATCGCGCTTGTACGATGGGAAGAAGATTACCATCTTTTTATTTTAGGCATTCTTTCTTTCGGTGGCGCGTTTATAGGGAGGCTGTCAGTAAAAAAAAGATGGAAGAAATGGGCCATCTATCATATTTCGGGGATGGCCATGTCTTACATTTTTCTGTTGATCGCATTTTACGTTGACAATGGTCGATTTTTGCCGGGTTGGAAAGAGCTGCCTCCTGTACTATATTGGCTTTTACCTTTAGCAATTGGAATTCCGCTCCTGGTAAAAACCTTGCTCACGAATCCGCTTTCAAAGGATTATTTCAGGAATTCTTAGAGCAATTTTCCTGCTTTCAGGTTCCCCTCTTTTTCCGTAACTTCGCTTTACGATTTCAGGCTTTCGCTCATCCCCCTTCCGCCGGATCGAACAAAACTAAATTTCCATGAAAAGGCTCCTCTTTTTTGCTGTGTTGCTCGCAGCAGGCAACTTATCCGGAAGGGAACTCGTTGCCAATCTTTCCTGTGCATCGTTCAGCACACCCGATAATAAAACCTATGTCGAAACGTATGTTTCCATCATCGGCAATTCGGTTACATATGCTAAAATGCCTAATGGGAAATACCAGGCTGCGGTCGATATTTTAATGACGTTTACAAATAACGATTCGATACAATCTGCAATGCGTTATGTATTGAATTCGCCCGAGATTGACGACACGCTCAAAACAGAAAATTTTCTTGACCTGCAGCGTTTTCCATTGCCTGCAGGATATTATTACCTGTCTGTTTCGTTCACCGACCTTAATCGCAAACCACTTAAAACCTTACAAAACAGGAAATCGGTGAGCGTGGACATTGATAAAGATTCACTCAGCCTTTCGCACATTGAATTTTTGGAATCGTATCATGCCTCTACTTCACAAACAATTTTGACGAAAAGTAATTTTGAATTGATCCCGTACGTTTCGTCGTTCTACCCGCCCAATCTTTCACAGCTCAGCTTTTACGGTGAAATTTACAACACGAAAAAAGTTTTTCAGCCGGAAGAAAAATTCCTGATGCTTTATTACATCGAATCTGCCACTACACGAAATAAAATGTCAGGATTTTCTGCGTTTTCAAAGCTGAAGCCCGAAACAGTAAATCCTTTATTGTACTCGTTCAACATTACTACACTTCCATCCGGATCGTATTACATGGTTGTTGAAATACGTAATGCTCAAAACAGGCTTATGGCCATTCGCAAAACCGCGTTCGAACGTTTTAATCCTGGTGTAATTTATAAGCTCGACGATCTTGCTGCAATTGATGTTACCAATTCATTTGTAAGCAAAGTAACAGACGGCGATTCATTGGTAGAAATGATCCGTTGCCTCCGCCCGATCAGCACTTCGAATGAAATTGATTTCGCAGAAAACAGGATTCTTGCCGGCGATATTAAGCTGATGCAACAATTCATTTACAATTTCTGGCTGGCACGAAGTGAAGCGAATCCTGAAGGTGCATGGCTGCAATACAATGTGCAGGTTCAAAAAGTTAACCGCACATTCGGCACACAGATCACGAAAGGTTATGCGACAGACCGCGGACGTGTTTTCCTGCAATATGGTCCGCCCGATCAAATGATTCCTTCATTGAATGAGCCGAGCGCTTACCCGTATGAAGTGTGGCAATATTATACGATTCGCGGAAACAGCAACGTGCCTTCTTATATGGATCAGAATACAAGTCAGCAGACAAATAAAAAATTCGTCTTCGTTGATTTTGATCTTGCAACAAATAATTTTCAACTCGTTCACTCCGACGCAAGAGGCGAAACACGCGATGATAACTGGAAGTTGCGACTCGTAAAAAGGAATAATCCGGTAAGAAGCCTCGACGATCAAAACGGAGCTCCGCAATATGGTGGACGCTCGGAAGATATTTATGGCAATCCGCACTAAGAATTCAAGATTCTTCCGATAGCTATCGGATTCAAGATTCAATCCCGATCCTTATCGGGAAAGATTCAAGATTTTGAATAAAATTTAAAATTTCCCCAAATAAAATTCAGTATAATTTTGAATATTGAATTTTGAATTTTTTCTATGTTCAAAGCTGCTGTTGTAATTCTTAACTGGAACGGACGAAAATTTCTCGAAGATTTTTTGCCGGCGGTTGTTGAGCATAATCCTGTTTTTTCGGAAGTAATAGTTGCGGATAATGCCTCCACGGATGATTCAATTGCGTGGCTGAATAAAAACTTTCCTGCTGTGCGTGTTATTCGCAATTCATCCAATGGCGGATTTGCAAAAGGTTATAATGAAGCGCTCGCGCATGTGGATGCGGAATATTTCGTGCTGCTGAATTCTGATGTTGAAGTAACTGCAGGATGGATGGAGCCCGTTATCAGCTTAATGGAAAAAGACATTTCCGTTGCCGCTGCGCAACCGAAGATCCGCGCTTTTCATGCGAAAGAAAAATTTGAATACGCCGGTGCCGCTGGTGGATTTATTGACAAATATGGTTTCCCGTTTTGCCGTGGAAGAGTTTTTGAAACTGCAGAAAATGATTCGGGACAATATGATGAAGATTCTGAAATTTTCTGGGCAACGGGCGCATGTATGTTTGTGCGCGCATCGGTTTGGAAAGAAATGGGCGGACTCGATGAAGATTTTTTCGCGCACATGGAAGAAATCGATCTCTGCTGGCGAATGCGCAACCGTGGCTACAAGATCATGTACACAGGAAAATCAATCGTGTATCATGTCGGCGGCGGAACACTCGGCAAGGCAAATCCGCAAAAAACATATTTGAATTTCAGGAACAATTTAATTCTTCTTCTTAAAAATCACGCCTCGCCGTATCTCTTCCTCAAAATTTTCTGGCGCATGTGCCTGGATGGAATTGCAGGAATGAAAATGCTTTTGGATGGACAGCCCGCGCATTTCTGGGCCGTACAACGCGCCCATTTCGCCTTCTACGCACGCGTTCCGAAAACAAAAAGAAAAAGAGCCGCGCTAAAGAAAAACATTACACGCTTCGCCACAAAAGGCATCTACACCAAAAGCATAGTCGCAGATTATTTTATAAGAGGCAAGAAAAAATTCAGTGATTTGGATCAGAAGTATTTCAGCAAATAAGTTTCTGCGTTTTAATTAACCCATCAGCAGAATCAAATCCGCACATCCACACACCCAATTCCATTAGCTCCGCCGCGGCGGATTAGCAAATTCCAATCTACCCCATTTACATATTTACACATTTACACATTTCTCATTTACACATTCTATCTGCACATCCACACATCCGCACATCTGCACATCTGCACATCAACTTCCATTAGCAAATTCCAATCTACCATTCAAACATTTCCATATTTACACATTTACACATTTCTCATTTACACATTCTAATCTGCACATCCGCACATCTGCACATCAACTTCCATTAGCAAATTAACCCATTAGCAAATTCTAATCTCACCTCTCCCCCAACATCTTCATCGGCACCATCCTCTTTTTCAATCCAAACTTTTGCGCTGCCTTTGTATCAATCCACTGAATTGCTTCCTCAACTGAATCGGTGAAGATCAGCAAATCCATATCTTCTTTTGAAATGGTGGCT
>JBKJMR010000480.1:0-3483 GCA_046596275.1 Bacteroidia bacterium
GGTGCGACCTGTTCTCGCCTTCACGGAATTGATGACAGGCAAAAATGCTCTTAACTTAATGACATTGCCCAAAGGTATGAGGCACAAAAAAAAAGCGGCTCATTTCTGAGCCGCGTTTTCAATTTAGTTTTAACCAAACTTAATTCCCGCCTGTGGCCGGTGTGCCGGCAGGAGTTACTGTACCTTTAATTTTTACGTCAACAATTGCATTAGATGCGTTCGATGTTACTGTGATCTTTTTGTCAAACATTCCCGGACGATTTGTTGTATCGTATTTTACTTTGAAAGAAGCTGTTCCCCCGGGAGGGATCGGATCTTTTGGCCAGCCTTCAGGTAATGTAGTGCAACCACACTGACCTTTGATGCTGGTAATTATCAATGGTGTTTTTCCTGTATTTGTAAATGTAAAAACACGAATTGCCTCTGTTCCATAAACAATACTTCCAAAGTTGATCTCTGTTTCTGAAAAAGTGATCACAGGCGCATTCGGATCCGCAAGCGCAACGGGTGCCTGTGCAGACAAACGCATGGAAGCGACGAGCAAAAACAATACAGGAATGAATCGTTTCATTGGATTGTGGCTGATTAGTTATTTACCGGGGTTGCACCATTTGTTGGTGTTGAACCTGGTCCCGGGAAAGAAGTTTCAGAAGGCGGAGCTTCAACAGTTCCTTTAATTTTAAGAACTGCAGGAGTATCTTTTCCCTGGAATGTAACTGTAACTTGCTTTTCAAATGGTCCGATACGATTTGTGTCGTAGTGAACAGTGATTACAACTGTTTGTCCCGGTTTGATCGGCTCTTTCGGGTAAGTTGGAACAGTACAGCCACATGAACCGTGCGCTTCAGTAATTACAAGCATTTCTTTGCTGGTATTCGTGATGCGAAATTCACAATTAGGCTCGCCACCTTTTTTGATAGTGCCGTAATCGTGTGTGGTTTTGTCAAACTTATAACCAGGATCAACCTTGGTTTGAGCTGTTGCAGCCGGAGCTGGTTTAGTAGCAGCAGGTGCCGGTTTGGTTGCTGTTGGTGCCGGTTTGGTGACCGTTTGTGCATTAGCAGCAGCAAAACCAAAGCAAAGGACAGAAATTGCGATCAGCTTTTTCATTTGGAAAAAGGGTTTTTAGAATTAGTGTTTCGGCTTTTCAGCTGGCGTTGTTGGTGCTGTTGTTCTTGGCGCTGTAGATGCAGGCGCTGTAGTAGCAGTTTTTGGTGCTGTAGCAGGACCATTTGTGCCTTTTGGAGCTGTTGTAGTTGCAGGTGTTGTAGTTGATTTAGGGGCCGGTGTTGAAGCGCCGCCTTGTGGTGCTGTCTGGCCATCTTTCGGTGCAGCTGCAGCCTCTACATTTCCTTTGATATGAAGAACAATAGTTTTGTCAGTGTCATATGTCAAAGTAACTGTTTTGTCCTGCATGCCCATTTTACCTGCAGAGTTAAAAGTCACTTTAATTATGCCTGAACCATTTGGTTTGATCGGCTCTTTTGGATAATCAGGAACTGTGCAGCCGCATGATCCGACAGCATTATTAATGATCAATGGCTCACGCCCTGTGTTTTTGAATTTGAACTCGTAGGTTACGGATTCGCCTTGTTTGATAGTTCCGTAATTGTATTCAAGAACATCAAAGGTCATAACCGGACCATTCTTGGATTCCATTCCGGAAGTTACAGGTGCTTGCGCTTTAGAAACGGTCATAAAACCGAGGAAGAAAAGCGGCAGGAGGAGCAATTTTTTCATTGTAATTTTTTTTTGATGATTAGAAGTGTAATAGTTTCGGTTCTCAACAGCTAAAATCATGCCATAGTCAGGCTTCCTTAAACTATTGACTCAGCGAAAATTATTAGCTTTACAGCCCTTGTAAATCAAGGGAAGTACCGAAGATAAGCTATTTATGGAAATCGCAAAAACCTTTGAATTTTCTGCCGCTGAAGAGCGCTGGTATGACTTCTGGAATAACCAGGGCTTTTTCCGCTCTGTTCCTGATGATCGTGAGCCCTATACCATTGTAATTCCGCCTCCTAACGTTACAGGCGTGCTGCACATGGGGCATATGTTAAATAATACCATCCAGGACGTGCTCGTGCGCCGGGCTCGGATGCTTGGCAAGAACGCGTGCTGGATTCCCGGTACCGATCATGCTTCCATTGCTACTGAGGCTAAGGTAGTTGCGCTCCTGAAAGAAAAAGGAATTAACAAAAAAGACCTTACCCGCGATGAGTTTTTAAAATACGCGTGGGAATGGAAAGAAAAATACGGCGGAATTATTTTAGAACAGCTCAAAAAGCTCGGCGCTTCCTGCGATTGGGAACGTACGCGTTTTACGATGGAAGAGGAGCTAAGCGAATCTGTAATTGATGTTTTTATTGATCTCTACCAGAAAGGTCATATTTACCGCGGAACACGAATGGTAAACTGGGACGTTTCTGCTTTGACCGCCGTTTCGGATGAAGAAGTGATCATGAAAGAGGCGACTTCTAAATTGTATTACTTACGGTATAAAATAGAAGGAACAGAAGATGAATGGGTGACTATCGCAACCACGCGTCCTGAAACAATTTTAGGTGATACTGCTGTTTGTGTTCATCCCGAAGATGAGCGTTATGCAAAGCTGGCAGGCAAAAAAGTAATCGTTCCTTTATTAAATCGCCCGATCAATATTATTTACGATGAATACGTAGATAAAGAATTCGGAACCGGCGCTTTGAAAGTTACTCCTGCGCATGATCGTAACGATTATGAATTAGGAAAAAAACATAATCTCGCTTCCATTGATATTTTGAATCCGGACGGAACAATGAGTCCTGCCGCAAAATTATATGTGGGCAAAGATCGTTTCGCAGTCCGCAAAGAAATTGTAAAAGATCTCGATGAAGCCGGGCATCTTGTAAAAGTGGAAGAGATAAAAAATAATGTGGGTTATTCTGAACGCACAAATGCTGTGATTGAACCGCGTTTGTCGTTGCAGTGGTTTGTTTCCATGAAGGAGCTCTCAAAACCTGCGCTGGAAAATGTAGTGAATGAAAACATCAAGCTCATTCCTGAAAAATTCATTAATACATATCGTCACTGGATGGAAAATGTACACGATTGGTGCATTTCACGTCAGCTCTGGTGGGGACAACGTATTCCTGCATGGTATAATCCTGAAGGAGAATTTGTTGTTGCAAAGACCCTTGACGAAGCTTACGAAAAATTCAAAATTCAAAATTCAAAATTAAGAATTGAAGACATTCGCCAGGATGAAGACGTTGTTGATACATGGTTCTCTTCGTGGCTCTGGCCAATCTCTGTTTTCGATCCGAAAGTTTTTGGTGGCGGAAAAGATTACAAAGGAAATCCGGATATAAATTATTATTACCCGACAAACGATCTTGTTACTGCTCCTGAAATTTTATTTTTCTGGGTGGCACGAATGATCATGGCAGGGTATGAATACCGGAACGAGAAACCGTTTTCCAATGTATACCTCACCGGTATTGT
>JBKJMR010000175.1:0-4766 GCA_046596275.1 Bacteroidia bacterium
AAATCACCGTGGCGTTACAGGCACAGGAACAATTATTCTTTCGCTGATTGATTCGCTATATGATGAGACACCGGTCCACGGAGATAATTTTTTCCCGATCCTCATCGGACCAATAGCCGGGGCGAGCATTACTTCAAGCATACATATTGAACCTTCCGGATCAGCTGCAGTTATAGCTTCACCGGGTGCGACAGCAGGATATTGCGCGTCACAAAATTCTTCCACTGCTATTGGAATTTCAAACGAACCCGTGATCGGCATTGTTGGCGCGGACTTTACATCACTCAGCACTTCGACAGGAAACCTTGTGCTTGCATCCTCTACTTCGAATGTCGACAGAGGTCTGCTGGTTATGAATTCCTCGCTTACTGATGGTGCAAGAAATTGTGGTTTCATGAATCTTACTATTGCACTTGACAGAACGAATACGAATACGATAGGAATAGAACAAACTACTTCTGCAGCTTTATCATCGTATGCCGGATCGAATTCATGGAATGTTTATCAGTCAATAATTATTTCAGATGTCTATTCAGGTATTCGCCTGAACGGAGATATTACGTTTCCTGATTCCAGCATAACCCTGACTGGAAATATTGTCGGAGGAAGCACTGCCGATGATATTGGAAACGGAGCATTACCGACCTTCGGAATTTATGCAACGAATCAAAGTAATATCGCCATCATTGAAAATCTTGTTCGCAATATTTCTGTCAACGGCAATGTTAGCTGTACCGGGATCCATTTAGATCCTGCTATGGGAATCAGCTCTAATGTATATGGAAATAAAGTGCGGAATATTCATAACAACAGTGTTACTTCAACAACAGCTGTTATTGGAATTTCTGCTGATGTAAAAACAACAGGAACGCACCAGCTTTACATCTACAACAATTTTGTTTCCGGAATAAAATCGTTTTACAGTGGAGTAGGTTCTGCCTTCATCCACGAAAAAGGAATTTCTATTCAAGGAGGCGGTGGCGGTTCTTCTTCCAGTGTTATTCATGTTGATTTTAATAATGTGCATATCAACAATGCTTCATTGCTAAGTTCATCAGCTTGTTTTGAATCAGGAACTACTTCAGGTCCTGTAATCAACACGCGCAATAATATTTTTGTAAACAGCACCGCCGCACAAACAATTCCTGCCGCACATTTTTGTATCGTAACGCCAACCGCAAACGCAGTAGGAAATGCCGGATCAGCTTCAAATCATAATGATCTTTACATTCCTAACCCGGCACGCGGTTTTATCGGGAAAGGAAATGCGTCAACTTATGCTTCACTGGCAAACTGGCAAAACGCAATGTCATCTGATGCACAATCACTGAGCATTGATCCGTTATTCGCAAGCGTAACCGATATGCATGTGCGAAGTTCCGGATTAAATGCTGCAGGTATGGCGCTTCCGTGGGTACCAATGGATATTGACAATCAAGTGCGTGGTGTTACTCCTGACATTGGAGCTGATGAAATATTTCCGCCGGATGCAAGTCCTGTTTCATTAATCAGTCCTGTTGCTGCTACATGTTATACAACAGCAGAACCTGTGGTTGTACGTATAGTTAATGCAGGAAATTCTTTGCTGGATTTTACGATGGATTCTGTGCTTGTTACTGTAGAAATTACTGGCGCAATTACACAAACAATGACAGTAATTCTCAATGATAATTCCAGGAACAATGGAGATCCGCTTCCTATCGGAGGTTATGCAGATGTGCTTTTGGGAACGATCAACATGACGACAACCGGAAGCTATATTTTCAACGTTTACACTACACTTCCTTCCGATGGAAATCCATCAAACGATACGCTTGGCCCGATAACCATTAATGTTTCAGCGCCGATAGTAAACATTAGCGGAAATTCTATTGTTTGCGAAGGAAATTCAACAACGCTTACTGCAAATGTCAGCGGTGGAGATGGAAACTACAGCTATCAATGGTCATCCGGACTTGGTACAAACAGCAGCGTAACATTTACTCCGACACAAGACAATTTGGTTTATGTAAGTGTTACAGACGGCTGTGGATATTTTGCAAACGATTCCATTTTAATTCAGGTTATACCAGAACCAACAGCAATGTTTACATACAGCGTTACCAACAACACAGTTACGTTTACAGATAATTCTCAAAACACAACTGGTTGGTCGTGGGATTTCGGCAATTCACAAAGTTCAAGTCAGCAAAATCCAACACACACGTATGCTGTTAACGGAACCTACACCGTTATTCTTACCACAACGAATGGTTGCGGCAGCGATACCGCAAGCGCAGTTATTTCAATTATTACTACAGGAATTGATCCGTTTGATGAAGAGGCGAATGAAATAAATGTTTTTCCTAATCCTGCGAATGAAGCATTCACGATTTATTTCCCTGAACCAGAATCCGATCTTGTAGTTGAATTGGTAGATGTAAACGGCAAGCTGATCCAGCGAAAAGAGATCGGCAACACATTGGAGGGAACGAGCTTTTTTATGGATGTGAGTGCTTTTGAAAGCGGGATTTATTTCCTGCACATTTATTCCGCAAGGATTTCTAAAGTTCAGAAAGTAGTTATCGAAAGATAAATTACATTGCTGCTACAAGCGTAGCCACATCTTTCATGCGACTTAATTCTAATGCATGACGTTGAAGCAGTGCTTCGCCGATTTCATTTTTCATATGAATATCAAGCGGATCATCTGCAAAGCCGATCATTGCATAAACTTTATTTTCCGAATAAGAAAATGCACATGCAGTGGAAAATAAGCGATCTACTTCAACAAGATTCTGCCTGCGTTTCGGTGTGAGAATATCCATTACACGCGCAACGTCGCTGGTGTAAACTGTAAAATGTTCATCAAATTCTGCATCGCCGGTTTTGATATTTTTTCTTGCGGTGCTGTGTGCGTATTTTCCTTCCGATAATTCTGCCCAGTCATCTACTTCGCCATCAATTTTGCGTTGACGCGGAAATACCCAAATATTACAAGGGAAAATTACCGGGCAGTGCACACGATAGAAAAAACCATAGAAATGATTGTTAGCTACTTCGAGGATGCCTAACCCTTTTCTATTCTTATCGTGCGAATCGACTTCTAACGCGATTTGATACACTTCAGCAACAACTTTTCCAGCTGGTCCGAATAAATAATCTTCGCGCGCAATACGATTTGCTTTATCACGAAACAAACCGCTTTTGCGAATATCTACATTCATCAAACGGTGTGAAGAGGAAGAAACCCATCCCGGTAAAATTTTCGGAACAAGCCGGCGCAACATCATGCGTTTATACTTCCAGGAAATTGTTTCGCGTTCCGGAAATTTAAAAGAAAGCCATGCAACGCTCCCGAAGAATCCAACTGTTACGACGAGCATTGTCACCACCGGCCAGGAAGCGTCGTGGTATTTTGTCATTTCATGAATGGTAGCCATCAGGGTAACCACAATGATAAAAATAGCAGAGACGACAATCCACAATACAGGTTTTCGGCGAAGCACGATGCGTTGCGTTTCAAGTTTTTGAAACGTTTGTTTTTCCTCTTCAGTAAACCAATCCGAAATAGGTGAAGGGATCGCCATGGACTAAAGTTGCGAATTTTCCGACGAATGAACGGTAATTTGCGATTAAAGAGGAAGATTTGGATGAAAAAGTGCCGTGGAAGGGCTAAATTATTTTTTATCCGATCTTTTAACTGCTTTTTTATTTTTTCCTTCCGGCAAATAATTTTTTGTTGTAATTACTTTTTTCCCGGTTTGAAGTTCTAACGCTTTTCGGGCGTTTCCGGCAATTGCCCCGCCTTCTTTTGCTGCTTTTTTATTCTGAGTAAACCCAACCGGATTTTTAGTTTTTACAATTTCGGTTGTGGAAGCCTCGCCAAGCATTGAAAAAAGCAATTCGAGATCGTTCATATGATCACGCAAATTCTGGCTTTTTAAACCTTTCAAATCTTTGTATTCTGTCGGTGTTAATCCGAAGGCAGCTTTTGAAATTTCAGAAGTAAGAATAGCGTAATCTTTATGCTCTTTTACTCCATGGTTTTTCCACTCTTCAGTGAGTTCTTCACGAATAGCAATGCTGCGCATTCTTTTTTCGATCCAATCGTCCGGATAACCTTTCAGCTTGTACAATTCTCTTGTACGTTGTGTTGCCAATTCAGGATTTTCGATTTCTTCAAGCCGTTCATATCCTACTTGGGCAAGCCATAATTTGAATGGCTCTGCTTTGGCCGAGGGAATAGACTGAATAATTCGCAAAAGGCCTTCTGAGTTAGCACAACTCATTTTTTGTTTACCACCTGGAGTGTCAACCCAAAGGATAGGTACAATTTGTACCCACCCTTCTGCAAGTAAGGAATCCCGTTGACGCATCCGTTTAACATATTGCTTAGGATCATTACTATCAGTTAAAACCTTGACAACGTCTTCAACAACGAAATACCATTTTTGATCATCGTTATTCCAAGTGCTACGGATTTGTTGGGATTCGAAAAGCTTAATGTTTGACATAGGGAGAAATATTTATTAATAAAAAAATAAATTTAACACAGAACGTAGATATATAAGAAAACGGTCAGGCTAAAGTAGCTAAAAAACACAACCTATATGTCGAGGAGAAATATTTTTAACCAAATAAATCAGGACTTATAAGTTTCCTATTGTAGTAATCAATATCGGAAATATTGCAGAGAACATCAATGGGAAAATGAAAACAACCACATCAAACCAATTTTGTTTTCTTCCTTCGTCAGGATCATACTACGACGAACGATTGTAAGT
>JBKJMR010000652.1:0-6172 GCA_046596275.1 Bacteroidia bacterium
ATTTATGGATGGTTTGTGTGGGTGAAAAAAAATCCGCAAAAAAATAACGGGCGTTCGGTTACATCTATTTCCTTGCGGCAATTCTGCATTTCAGCATTTGTCGGAATAGCAGGAACATTTATTCTTGGTTTTCTCAGCGACAGATTTACTGATTCTCCCCTGCCCTATTTTGATGCTGCATTAACGTCGTTCAGTCTTGTTGCAACTTTTCTTACAACGCAAAAAATCCTTGAGAACTGGATCTTTTGGGTGGTGATCGATGCGGCATATATTATTATTTACTGGAACAGATCGCTTCCTTTTACTGCTATTCTTTTTCTTGTTTATACCTTCATAGCGGCATACGGATATTTTAAATGGAGAAAAAAACTGACATCATTCACCGCATAGCTATTCTTGGCGCAGAGAGCACAGGCAAAACTACGCTCGCACGTTCACTTGCATTGCGTTTTCAAACTGTGTGGGTTCCTGAATATGCTCGTGAATATATGACGATGCATACAGGTGATTATTCTGCAGATGATATTGTAGAAATTGCAAAACATCAATTGCTGGAAGAAGATCAGCTGGCATTGCAGGCGAATAAGCTTTTATTTACCGATACCGAGTTAATCACAGCGAAAGTCTGGTGTGAAGATGTTTTCAGCACTTGCCCTGATTGGCTGGAACAACATTTTAAAGAACACAATTATGATCTTTTCCTGCTGACATCAAATGATCTTCCGTGGGTGGCAGACCCGGTGAGAGTAAATCCGCAGCGCCGCGATTATTTTTTCAATTTATACAAACGTGTAATGGAAGAAAATAATTTCCCGCACGAAATAATCTCAGGCCGTTACGAAGCGAGATTGCTGAGCGCGATTAATGCTGTGAAGAGGCATTTCCATGTAGAGTGATTTGATAATCTGGTAATCTGGTAACTGGGTAATTGAAAAAAATTACCTTGTTAAGAAATTACTGTTTGATTGGTATGATTCGCCTGCTTTCTACATATGCTATTCAATTTCACATTACTAAATTTCACATTACTAAATTTCCCAGTTACCAGATTACCAGATTACTAAATCCATTTCAGTGGAGATTTCTCAGTTCAGAATTTTTTCTACATTTGCATCGTCCAAAAGGGGTGTTCCGATTTTGTCGGAGCTGAGATTAAACCCTGCGGAGGCAGCATCAAAAGCTGTTAACCGCACACCTGAACAAGATAATGCTTGCGTAGGGAAACAGGAGTGAGTTAGATTTTTCTTCGAAAAAACAATTCACCCCACAGGAAAAATTAGAATGAAAAACATTTTTATCTGCTTAGCTGCATGCGTATTGCTGCCTGCAATTTTATTTGCCCAGAATGATGTAAAAGGTAAAGTGATTACTGCCACGGGTGAACCGGTTGTTGGTGGTGTAATCCGTATTACAGGAAGCTATTCAGGTGCGATCACCGATCTTGAAGGAAATTTTATTATTACAAATGTCAAAGGAAATTCCTGCTGCTTTGAAGTAATCAATACGGGGTTTTTGCGTGATACCTTTTGTGTTGCCCTTCCGCAAACAATTATTGCAAGTTTTATTTTGGAAAAAGATTCACTGGTGCTCGAAGAAGTGATTGTGAATTCAACTCGCGCGAATGAAAATTCTGCTTTAGCATATACAACACTTTCGAAGCAGGAGCTGGCTGCTGGAAATTTCGGGCAGGATCTTCCTTATTTGCTTGATCAGACTCCTTCTGTTGTTACAACATCAGATGCCGGAACCGGTTTTGGCTATACAGGAATTCGTATCCGCGGATCTGATAATACACGGGTGAATGTTACGATCAATGGAATTCCTGTGAATGATGCAGAATCACAAGGCACCTACTGGGTTGATCTTCCTGATGTAGTTTCATCTGTCGACAATATCCAGGTACAACGCGGCGCAGGAACTTCCACCAATGGAGCGGGAGCTTTTGGCGGATCAATAAATTTACAGACTGATGGTGTTCAGCCAAAACCTTACGGCGAGATCATGACCTCAGGCGGATCATTCAATACGTTTCGCACGACCATGAAAGGCGGCACTGGTTTGATGGATAACGGCTGGTCATTTGATACACGTTTATCTACGATTCAATCAGATGGATTTATTGATCGTGGTGCGGCTGATATGCAATCGTGGTATGTTTCCGGCGCGTGGTTCGGAAAAAATGTGGCGGTAAAAGCAATTGCATTTTCAGGTCGTGAAAAAACATATCAAAGCTGGTATGGCGTTCCTGAAGATTCTCTGAAAGCAGGAAACAGAACTTTTAATCCGGCTGGAATGTACGTTGATGCGAATGGTAAAATCAAGTATTACGATAATCAAACGGATAATTACAAGCAGGATTATTACCAACTGCATTTTCTTTTTCACGGAAATGCGAATTGGAATTTCAATGTTGCTTTGCATGCAACCAAAGGTTTGGGTTATTATGAAGAATACCGCCAGGCTGATGATCTTTCTGCTTATGGATTTGACACATCAATAACAACCGACCTTGTAAGGCGCAAGTGGCTCGACAATTGGTTTTACGGAATTACGTATGGCGCACAATATGATAATCACAAAAAGATCACGCTTGTAATTGGCGGCGCTACCAATAATTATGAAGGCCAACATTACGATCAAATCATTTGGGCACAAAATTTACCTGCGGGAACTGAACCTGTGCACCAGTATGATTTTAATTTCGCGCATAAGCTGGATGGAAATGTTTACACACGTTTAAATTACCAGGCCACGCCGAAATTAAATGCGTTCATCGATTTACAATTCAGATCTGTTGCTTATTATTTCACTGGTTTAGATACAACTGGAACTGAGGTAAAGGCGGATGCTTCTTTGAACTTTTTTAATCCGAAAGCCGGCCTGACTTATCGTAACGGAAAAAACACTTTTTATTATTCCTTCAGCGTGGCACAAAAAGAACCTAACCGCGATGATTACCGTAATTCCACCATTAATAGCCGCCCCTTGCACGAAGAGCTTTATGACAGTGAAGCAGGATATAAATTCGGCGGCAATACATTTTCTTTCGCGGCGAATTTTTATTACATGTATTATATAAATCAGCTTGTGCTTACAGGAAAAGTAAATGATGTCGGTGCGTACACGCGTGTAAATGTTCCGACAAGCTCACGTGCAGGAATTGAATTGGAAGGCGGTTGGAAGATCAGCAATACGTTATCGTTTGAAGCGAATTTCACTTACAGCAAAAATGAAATCAAAACCTTTGTGGAATACATTGATGATTATGATAATGGTATGCAGGTTTCTACTGTTTATTCGAAAACACCAATTGCATTTTCTCCTTCGGTAATTTCTGCTGCGTCATTGACGTATAAAAACAAAAAAGGATTTGCTGCAACGATCACTGAGAAATATGTAGGCGAACAATTTCTTGACAATACGGGAAATGATTCCAGGATGCTGGATGCGTATGCGGTTACGAATCTGCGTTTGAGCTATACGTTTAAACCGAAAGCGTTTAAGGAAATTACTGTTGCTGCTCTTGTGAATAATTTATTGAATACGGAATATGCTTCGAATGGATATACGTATGGATATATTTATGGTGGCACGTATTCTGCTTACAATTTTTATTACCCGCAGGCAGGGATTAATGTTTTGGGAATGGTGACAATGAAGTTTTAGTAAGGGAACGAATTACGAATGAAAACGAATATACGAATCGGGGTGCGAGACTATTTGAAGGGGAAATTGCTGTAGGAAAATATTGCCACAGAGGCACAAAGGCACTAAGAAAAAAGGATTGCCGGAATTTAACCACCTATCATGCATCCTTCGCAGTGAAGGTGAAATAATTTCCATCCCAAATAAATAAAAGATGAGATGGAAATTAGAATGATAAATCTTGAAATAGTACTGAGCTTTGCTGAAGAATAAAAAAATAAATTGACGCGAATGCTATTGCAAAATAAATTGTGCCGATAAACGGTCCTGCGTTCATGTGGCTGTTTGCAGAGGATTGTGCAAAAGGCAACATAATAATGTAGCTTGCTAAGTTAATAATAAGAAAGGCCAATCCCAAAAGCGCAACACGAACGCTCTCTTTCTGAATTGAATTTATAACCGACAATCCATTACCTTTTCTCACTCGTCCCTTGTCACCTGTCACTCGTCCCTTTTTTTACTGATTACAATGACAAGGCGCATCCATGTAAACAGTTGTCTTTGGAAGCAACTTCCTGATACGGTCTTGCGCGTCGTAGTTGATGAGAATCACACGAAGATCCATCACTTTTAAAGTCTCGGAAATATCCTTCAGCTCATCGGGGAAAGTGCTGATGCTGTTATTCCAGAGATCTAAATATTGCAGCTTTTTCAGCTTTCCTATTTGTGGCGGCAGCATTACAAGCTCATTATTATTGATATCGAGCATAACCAGATTTTGTAATTCGCCGACACCGCGGGGCAATGCTTCTATTTTATTTTTTGCAAGATGGATCACCTGTAAGTTTTTCAATTGACCTAGTGTATCCGGAAATTCGGTGATCTGGTTTTTGCTAAGATCGAGGTATTGTAAATTCGGGAAGCTCCATATCTCTTTTGGAAATTCTTTCAGCTTCATTTTTCTTAACGTCAGCTTTGTCACTTTTTCCGGCTCCTTCATTGCAGTCGCCAAATCTGTGTAGCCGATCATGGTATCTAACGTAATCGAATCCAATAACGGCAAAAGCGCATTGCTGATTCCTTCCTGGGCGCGGGCATTGCCGAAAGAAAAAAGCGTGACCAAAACAAAAATAAACTGAAAGGGAAATTTCATTTTTTATGGGGGATTTAACCTTTTATTTATTGCCAGAAATTTCTATTCAATCAAGAAAGAATTTCTCTCGTTTGTTCTCTGTCTTTCAACAGTTGTTGTTTCAGTGATTCGATGCCGTCGAATTTTATTTCGTCGCGTAGACGTTTTACAAACTCCAAGGTAAGTGTTTCACCATAAAGATCAGCATTGAAATCGAGGATATTTACTTCGATCGTTCTTGCTTTTCCATCTACAGTAGGGCGCATTCCTATATTGAGCATGCCGTTTAATTCTGTCGTTCCTCTTTTCACACGCACAGCATACACGCCATCCGCAGGTATTAATTTATACGGATCATGCACCTGTAAGTTCGCTGTCGGAAAATCAATCGATCTGCCAATCATTCTTCCTTTTACAACAGTTCCCGAAAGCATGTACGTATATCCCAAAAATAAATTCGCAGTTTCAACATCACCTTTTGTAAGCGCCTGCCTTATCCTGGTTGAACTCACTCCCATATGTTCCACTTCCTGCGCCGGAATTTCCTCCACCTCAAATCCATAAATCGGACCAAATTCCTTTAAATGATCGAAGCTTCCTTCCCTATTTTTCCCAAAATGATGATCGTAACCAATAACCAGCTTTTTGGTGTGAAGCGATTTGACAAGAATATCCGATATAAACGCTTTCGAGCTCAGCATCGAAAATTCACGGTTAAACGGATGAATGATCAAATTATCGATGCCCGCCTTTTCCAGCAAGACCGTTTTTTCTTCCAGCGTATTGATCAGCAATGGCTTATAATCAGGAAAAAGCACCATTCTCGGATGCGGAAAGAACGTAAGCAGCACCGTTTCCCCACCAATTTTTGACGCAACTTCTTTTAATCGCTTTATAATCTGCTGGTGTCCAAGGTGTACGCCGTCAAAAGTGCCGGTAGTCACCACAGGATTCGAAACAGGAAGAAATTCAGAGATGTTATTAAAAACTTTCACGGCGGTAAAGATAGGGAGATGTGAGACATGAGATTTGAGACATGAGAAGTGATCCTGATAGCAAACGGGATGGTGATTGGTTGAAGGTGACGGGAAAGGTGACGGGTGGCGGGTGAAAGGTGACAAGTGACAGGTGAAGGGTGGCAGGTGACGGGTGGCGGGTGAAAGGAAATCGTAATTCGTACATCGTAATTCGTACATCGTAATTCGTACATCTTTTTTGGGCGTGTCCCTCCTGCGTCGGAGCGTGCTATTCGTTGCAAGTCCTCACATGAAGTATATGCTGCGCAAAACTTCATGCTCCGGGCTTTTCACTGCTATCACTCACGCAAATCCCCCAACCCCCCAATCTCACCCAATGGTCCTCGTCCCCCTTTTCCGTCCCCTCGCCACCATTTCG
>JBKJMR010000190.1:0-3244 GCA_046596275.1 Bacteroidia bacterium
TTTCACTGACCGCTTACACAGGGCAAATTGTAATTTTCCGGTTCAGAGGAATAACAGGCACAGCTACTACCAGCGATATGGCGCTTGACGGAATACAGGTTGCAAATATTTCCTCAACTGAAGAACTAATTTCCAATGCTGCTGTGAATCTTTTCCCGAATCCTGCCGATGGAATATTTAATCTTTCCGTATCCAATGTCGAAAGAGAAGAAGTAACAGCCACAATTTATGATGTTACAGGAAGGCAGCTTTCAAGTGTAAATTATGGTGAAGTTTCCGGAACGCTTACTTCGCAGCTTGATCTTTCAGGATATGAAAATGGAACTTATATACTGGAAGTGAAAATCGGTGAAGAAATTAAAATTATCCGCTTGAATAAAATAGAATAGCTGATTCATTAAAACAGAAAGTAAAATGTCCGCAAACAAAAAAGTTGCGGACATTTTATTTTCCGGTTAACAGACAAAAAATAGCTATGGCAAAGTTGAAAGCGCATTTCCAAAAGCGGTTTCATCAGAAGCAGTAAGTGTGATCGTGTACACACCGTTTGTGGTAATTGTTGCAGCAATTATTCCGGTATACAATACACCATCTTTTACGCTTATCACAATTAAGTGCGCAGGTAAACCTGATGCAGTATGGCTATCCGTAAATGTATTTGCTGTTGAATTAAAACTATCCCAGCATGACCAAACCGTATTTACATTGTCATACCAAACAAATGCGCTCACCTGTGTTGGATCAAATGTTCCCGCAATATTCATCGTGATGGTCGTGTAATTCGGATTATTTAAAAAGCGATCCGCATTCCCCCAATCCAAACTATCACAAGTCGCAAAATAACCTTGTGGCGCAGGCGAAACAGCCACAGTTATATTAACTGCAGAATCTACATTCGGAATCCATTGCACTGTATCTGCAGCGAACTCGCCGTCAAATAAACTCATCAACGGATCAGGTGTGGTCGCGCTGGGCAAAAACACATTATACGTTTGTCCGGGAGCTAATTTTAAATCTGCAGTTCCCTGTTTGGCATGAATGTAAAATTCACCGGCAGAAATCAACGGCTCTTGCGGTCCGCCAATGTAATGCACCGCGTTGGTCGGCATATTCGACAGCAGCATATTTTTCTTCGTATAAATTTCTTTCAGCTCAATCGTAATATTACCAGTTACAGGCGCACCCGACATGGTAACAAAACTATTGGGATTGAATCCAACATAAGTTCCGTTTGTTCCGGTAACCGTTTGTGTTGTATTATTATTGATCGTGAAGAATTGACTTTGCGCACCTTCACTTGCGAAGAATGCATTCAGCGATGCAATAGATGGCGTTGGTATTGGTGTCGGTGTTGGAGTTGGCGTGGGCTCCGGCGTTTCTTTCTTACAACCGGCAAATGTGATTGCAGCAACAATTGAAGTCAGCAACAATGCTTTTGAAAAGGTTCTCATAGGTTCAGATTTTAATTTGTATGAACCAAAAGTAGACGCGCATATCCGGCATGCGAATATGAAACCTGTGATTTCTTACTTCTTCAGAAAGAATAAACGGGGAGAAATAAAAATATAATTCAAATTAAAATCTAAAGGAAAAATGAATACTTGCCAATCAGAAAAGTTGCAATTATTTATTGTGCAAGTGCAGAAACTATTTCATCAAAGTCTTCCCTGTCCAGATTTTTTCTTTGCAGATGTAATGCCTGTAAGATATGCTGGATGGATATCTCGAAGCCAATTTCTCATTACTAGAACAAAAATCACAAGCGATGTTGAATATGTTAACTTTATAGTTAACTTTGTATTGTGAAAGCAGAACGACAAATCATTTTTCATAAGCGACATTTCATTGAGTTCTACATTTCTCAGACTAAAGCAGTTCAGGAAAAAATCGATTACGTTTTCACTTTACTCCGTACTGTAGATAGAGTTCCCAGGAAATTTTTGGATCACATGGAGGGAACAGATGGATTGTATGAAATACGCATTGAATATAGCAGCAATATTTATCGGATTTTTTGCTGTTTTGACAAAGGGAACCTGGTTGTTTTGTTTAATGGGTTTCAAAAGAAATCGCAAAAAACACCAAAGCAAGAAATTGATTTGGCTATTCGTTTGAAAAAAGAATACTTCGCAACAAAAAAATAATCATCATGAAAAAGAAAAATTTAAAAGAAGTACAATCTTTTGATGAACTTCTGGATGTTAAGTACGGAACTATTGGTACAGCTAAACGAGACAAGTTTGAAGAAAAAGCGCAATATTTTGTGATTAGCACCATGCTGAAAGAAGCGCGCAAAGAAGCCAACATGACCCAAGAGGAATTAGCCGATAAGCTTGGTACTAAGAAAAGCTATATTTCACGACTTGAAAATGGAAAATGTGATATCCAAATTTCTACATTATATCGCATTTTTGAATTCGGACTTGGCAGGCGGATAAATTTATTAATCGGGTAAATCACAAAAGGAACACAGAATTTCCAATATTTTCTCTGTATGAACTGGCAGGAACATATCGTTTCGGATAAAGAATTGTTATTGGGAAAACCAATCATAAATGGAACAAGAATTTCTGTTGAATTGATTTTGGAAATATTATCTACCGGTTGGTCAAAAGAACAAATCCTTGAAAGTTATCCTGACCTTAGCGAACTACAATTAAGAGCAGTATTTGCTTATCTGAATGATTCCCAGTCAATCTTTCCTCAATTTGAATCTTGAATGTTGAATCTTGAATTTCGAATTTCGAATCTTGAATTTTCATTTCCTCCCCCCCACAACCAATTCCACCAGATCTTCCTTCTTCAAATATTTATTCGCAAGATCTCTTAATTGCTCCGGAGTAATGGTGCGAATAGTTTGAACGTAACGCTCGTAATATTCGTAGCCCATTCCGTAACCGAGAATCCCTTTCAAACGATCACCGATTGCAAACGGACCATCTGTGCTGCGAAGGAAAACGCCAATCAGATAATTTCTCACCAATTCCAATTCATCTTCCTCCACCAATTCAGTCTGCAGCTTTTCTATTTCGTAATACACTTCTTTCAAAGCAGCATTCGTTACGTCCACCCCAACTTCGGTCGAGATCACAAAATAGCCGCCATCGAACATCGAAACTAATCCCGAACCGATCCCATACGTATAACCTTTGTCTTCGCGGATATTCGCCATCAGACGCGAAACGAAATAACCGCCAAGCTCTGTATTCAAAACGTGCATGCCTAAATAATCAGGATGGGTTTT
>JBKJMR010000017.1:0-5406 GCA_046596275.1 Bacteroidia bacterium
GAAACAACAGATCACGTTCGGATTACACTGCTTGAATACAACGAAACCGAATTTTTTGAAAGCGACTTTTCCGACATACAGGAATGTCTTACGCATGTGAAAGACGGAATGGTGAAGTGGATCAATGTGGATGGTGTGCACGATACAAACATCATTGAGCAGATCGGAAAAATGTTTAACATCCATCCGCTTACACTTGAAGACATTGCAAACACCAACCAGCGTCCGAAATTTGAGGATTTTGAAACGTACCTCGTAACGGTTATGAAAATGATCTTCGAGGATCATAACCTGAAAAAAAACAGTGATGATGCGTTGGTCTCCGAACAATTATCGATCCTTCTTTTAAATAATAATACTGTTCTCTCTTTCCAGGAAGCGGATGGCGGCGATGTTTTTGATGTTATCCGTACGCGCATTCGTATGGGTAAAGGCCGCATACGAAAATGTGAAGCAGATTATCTTGCTTATGCACTGATCGATGCGGTGATCGATTCCTACTTTGATGTATTGGAAAAGATCGGTGATGAAGTGGAATTGCTCGAGGATAATCTTATTGATAATCCAAGTCCGAAGATGCTGCACCATCTTCACCATATCAAACGCCAGATGGTTTATTTCCGTAAAGCAGTTTGGCCAATGCGTGAGCTGATCAACAATCTTCAGCGAAGTGAATCTGCTCTGCTAACTGATCATACAACACTTTACCTGCGCGATGCACATGATCATACGATTCGCGTTATTGACACAGTTGAAACTTATCGTGATCTTCTTTCGGGCATGATGGATCTGTACATGTCGAGCGTTAGCAACAGGATGAATGAAGTAATGAAAACGCTTACCATCATTACCACGATATTTGTGCCGTTAACTTTTATCGTCGGTGTTTACGGAATGAACTTCGCCCAGACTGATCCTGTAACAGGCGAAGAGCTACCAATGAATATGCCGGAGCTGTATTCAAAATACGGTTACATTGGTATCTGGGTAGTGATGATCGTCATTTCGGTCTCATTACTTATTTATTTCAGGAAGAAAAAATGGCTGGGACGTAAATTCTAATAGTATCTGCAACAATGAAAAATGTAATTCTCTTTGGCTTTATCATCCTTGCAATTTCCTGCGGCGACAACAAACCTGCGGTAAATTCAGATTCGTTAAAAACAGATTCTGCACTAAAAGCGCAGCTGACAAAAAACGATATTCCTGTCAGCACAGACACCGTGAACATGACTGCATTGCCTCCTGTTTTCGAAGGCGATATTGTTATGCAGAATTCGGAAGACCCGCAGCATATTGCATTCGGAAAAGCATGCGGATCGAAATATAATCATGCAGGAATGATTTTTATCCGCCCGAAAGATCGTATGTATATGGTGATGGAAGCAAATGACAGTGTAACAGCAACACCACTTACCGAGTGGGTCGATCGCGGGAAAGACAAACATATAGTGGTGATGCGATTGAAAGATGCTACTCAGATTCTGAATGAAAAAAAAACCATGCAATTAAAAAAAGGTGCAAAAGATTTCCGGGGAAAATCAGAGGATGATTTTTACAGCTGGACAGACAATGCGCTTTATTCCACCGAGCTGGTTTGGAAAATGTATAATAACCTGAAGATTGAAATCTGTGCGCCGGGAAAAATAAGTGATATGAATATGGCCGGCACAGTGATCGGCGAACAAATGACAAAAAACTATGGTGCCGATATTCCGAAGAATGAAAAGTTTATTTCTCCTGACGCCATTTATAAATCACCTAAGCTGGTCATTGCTTACGAACGCTAACAAGTAAAAAAGGAACAATTTTTGATCATAATACGATTGCGGCGCAGGTTGTAAATTAGCTTAAATTAGCCGTGGCAAAAACTCTCTCTATACTCTTTTACTCATGAAAAAACTAGTTACGCTCCTCAGTCTTCTTGTGGCTTTTCATCTTTCCGCAAAAACCATTTCTATTAATGCTGCATCTGTTGTTACTAAAACAACCTTGCTGATTCCAACCGATGCCGTTGGCGATACAAACAAAACCGACGCTAATAATTTGCGCCAGGGATTCTGGATTGAACGCACCGGCTCCTACGATTGGGAAGGCAGTTATGTCAATGGCAAACGTGAAGGCACCTGGGTTTCTTACCCGGTCGGTACACCGATGGTTGCCTTGATTGACAATTATCGTAATGGAAAAAAGAATGGTGTTTCACTTGCTGTGGATCGCGCCGGATATATTTTCAGGCAGGAAAATTATGTTGATGATTCGCTTGACGGAATGAAGCGCACTTTTTATACCGGTGGTCGTTTGAAATCGGAAGAAGTGTACAGGAACGGTAAGCTGCACGGTTATTCCAAACTTTTCAACAACAATAATAAAATGCAGGTGGAAGGAAATTTTAAAAATGGTCAGCGTGATGGTCTTTCCAAATGGTATTATACCGATGGAAAATTATATTCTGAAGCCAATTATAAAAATGGAATGATCGATGGAAAAATGACCACGTATTATTCTTCGGGCAATAAAGAAAGTGAAGTGATTTATAAGAATGACCAGATGCAGGGTGACTACATTGAATACCATGAGAACGGAAAAATAAAAACAAAAGGTGTTTATGTAAACAATCTCCAGGAAGGCGTTTGGACCACGATGTATGCAAGCGGAAAAATTTACGAAACGGGGAAATACGTTAAAGGAAACCGTGAAGGTGCATGGTCACAAGCTTCAGAAGACGGGAAATCTTCTGCAAAATTGAAATACAAAGCCGGTGCAGTAACTTCCGGAACACCAATGGAAATGAAACCAATTCCGGTTGCAGCAACGCCAACAACAACGCCACAGCCAAACGGCACTCCAACGCAAGGAAAACCGAATGGTCAGCAAACCCCCGCGCCCCACGATCACAACGCGCCGGATCATAAGCCACACTAGTTTTTGACCTTATTTCAAGAGAATATTCATAAACGGTTGGGCATTGCTCAACCGTTTTTATTGCACAATGTTTAGCCCACAATCTGCGTAATCTGCGTAATCCCTGCCTGTAGGCGCACAAAGCACTTGCGGGGGCAGGCAGGTGTGGCTAACTTTGCACCATGAATAAAATGTTCATCAATGTATTGCTGGCAATAGGCGCTATCGCAGTGTTAATCGGTGGCTATTTTGCCTTTGCAGATGGTCAGCAGATAAGAGAGCTTCCTTATTTTGAACCCATCGAAAAAGGTTTAAAAACAAATCCGGATTCACTGGGTCGTCACCTGGTTTTCGATTTTTCTCTTATTGATCAAACCGGGAAAACTGTAACGCGTAAAGATTTTGAAAGCTCGGTTACAGTAGTAGATTTTTTCTTCACAAGCTGCCAGGGAATTTGCCCGGTGATGAAATCGCAAATGAAACGCGTTTACGATAAGCACAGGGGAAATAAAGAAGTAAAATTCATTTCGCATACGGTGAACCCGGAAAATGATTCAGCAGAAGTTTTAGCTGCCTACGCAAAAAAGTATGATGCTGATCCCTCGCAATGGTATTTTGTTACCGGCGACAAACCGCAGCTGTACAAGCTCGCAAGAAAATCATATCTCATTTCTGATTCAAATGGAAATGGCGGAAAAGAAGATTTTGTTCATTCACAAAATTTCGCGCTCATCGATAAAGAAGGGCATATCCGCGGTGTTTATGATGGAACAGATTCCGTTGAAGTAAATCGTTTGCTTGTAGATATTAATGTTTTGTTGGGTTCTTATAAAAAATAATTTGGGGGGAACGAATTACGAATGAAAACGAATTTACGAATCTGTGTTTGGGTTTCGTCGTTTTGGTTTGATTGGGATTTAGTTTGATGAATAATCTTAACCTAAGGGAGTTTTTTTTAACGCGGAGACGCAATAGGAACTCGCGGAAGTATTCTTCGTGTGAATGATTCGTATATTCGTTTGATTCGTAATTCGTTCCCCCTTTAGTTTCGTACATTCGTTTTCATTCGTAATTCGTTCCCTTGACCCAAAAAGCAATCAGGGAGATAATACTTCGAATTAAGATTCGTAAATTCGTTTGATTCTCCCGATAGCTATCGGGATAGCTCCCTTAGTAATTCGTTCCCTTCATATATGCCGATCACTCCTATTCATCTTGATCTTTTTCCCCTTTCGACCTGGTTAAAATCCGGTAAGCGTAAATTAATTATTGCAGGTCCGTGCGGGGCGGAAACGGAAGAGCAGGTAATGGAAACTGCAAAAGGAATTTCATCCACAGGAAAAGTAAACTTATTCCGTTCAGGCGTTTGGAAACCACGATCGCGTCCCGGCTCTTTTGAAGGGAAAGGAGAAGAAGCATTAAAATGGCTCAACCGTGTGCAGCAGGAAATTGGTTTGCCCGTTGCAGTAGAAGTTGCCAATGCAGAACATGTAGAACTTGCATTAAAATATGGTGTGGATGTTTTGTGGATCGGTGCGCGCACAACGGTGAATCCATTTTCTGTGCAGGAAATTGCTGATGCTTTAAAAGGAGTTGACATTCCCGTGCTCGTGAAAAATCCGGTGAACCCCGATCTTTTATTATGGCTCGGCGCGTTGGAAAGAATTAACCACGCAGGAATAAAAAAGCTCGGAGCAATTCACCGTGGATTTCATACAAGTCTTCAAACACAATACCGCAATGCACCGATGTGGGAAATTGCAATCGAGCTGAAAGCAACATGCCCTGGTTTGCCGGTAATTTGTGATCCAAGTCACATCAGCGGTCGCCGCGATTTGATTCATGATATTGCACAACGCGCACTGGATTTGGATATGGATGGACTGATGATTGAAGCGCATCGGAATCCTGATGAAGCATTGAGCGATGCAGCACAACAACTCACACCTTCAGCGCTGAATGAAATGCTGGAGAAATTAGTGATGCGCGAAACTTCGATCGGTGATGCGGGCTTCGAACATATGCTGAGCACGCTGCGTGAAGTAATTGATGAAATAGATAATGAAATAATTCAATCGCTTTCACGTCGTATGCAGGTAGTTGAACGTATCGGTGAATTTAAATATGCGCACGGCGTTACCATTCTGCAGATCGAACGGTGGCTTGAAATTTTACAGACAAGAACCAGCGCGGCAGAATCATTAGGCGTGGATAACGATATTGCTGTTGAATTATGCCAGCTGTTGCATAAAGCATCGATCCGTAAGCAAACTGAGGTGATGAAACGTGAAGAGGAAAATGATTCTCCGCAATAAATTCTGAATTACCAAGATGAAATTCGGAATGCAAAGTTCAGCCATTAAACTTTTTTTCTTTGCATTATTTCTATTTGTAAAAGCAAATTCCCAATTCTACCAGCTTAAAAATTACAACGTTAAAGACGGCTTGCCCAGCTCCGACGTGTATGCCATGCTCCAGGATAAATCCGGCTATTTATGGTTT
>JBKJMR010000290.1:0-3350 GCA_046596275.1 Bacteroidia bacterium
TACTGTTGGTGATACACGCTGCGGTGCAGGTACAGTGAATTTAAGCGCATCAGGAGTCGGAACGTTGAATTGGTACACAACTGCAACCGGTGGAACTCCTGTAAATACAGGAACTACTTATTCACCAACTGTTCCTGCTACCACCACCTATTATGTGGAAGCTACTTCAGGCGGCGGATCACAATATACAGGAGCACCTAACAATGCGATCGGCACAGGATTACAATCTACTGCTCCGCAATGGTTGCTTTATACTGTCATCACTCCTACCGTACTTCAAACCGTTGTAATTTATCCGGGAGCAGCCGGAACTGTAACACTTGAAGAACGTGATGGTGCAACAGGAACGATTGTAACAAACAGCACTACTGTTGTGATCACATCAGCACAGATCAGCACACCTGTTACTGTAACCCTTAACTGGAATCTTACTCCGGGTAACTATCGTTTCTATCGCGCAGGAACAGTTTCACTTTACCGTAACGATGCAGGTGCTACTTATCCCTACACTGTTCCGGGTATACTGTCGATCACTGGTAACTCATTCAGTACTTCTTATTATTACTGGGCTTACAACTGGCTCGTAGTAAGTGGTTGCGGAAGCTCGCGTACACCTGTTACAGCAACAGTTACACCTCCACCAACAATTTCTGCAATGGCAGGAAACACTACATTATGTGATGGTGATTCTGTTTTGTTAACAGTTTCAAGTCCTAACAGCAATTACGATTACACATGGACACCGACAACTGCGCTCAGCACTTCTACTGGTGATTCAACAATGGCAACACCATCAGGTCCGGGCAACTACGTTTATTATGTAGATGCAAATGACCTGTCCAGCGGTTGTGCAATCCGTGATACTGTTTCTTTCACAGTTAATCCAACGCCTACGGTAGTTGCATCAGTTGACGTAACACCGGTTTGTTCCGGAACAAGCGTTAACCTATCAGGATCACAACCACCATCTGTGGTACAGATCACGAACGGAGCACTTGAGAATACATCCACCACTTATCCTGCTCCTTATGGTCAATTCTATGGCGGATCACGTCACCAAATGCTGATCCTTGCTTCTGAATTGATTGCTGCCGGATTAACCTCTGGAAACATTTCAGCGCTTGAATTCCAGGTGACAAACACTAATACAGCTGCACCACTTACCAACTTCACCATTTCACTTGGTACAACTGCATTGAATGATTTGTCTGCAGGTTTTGCTCCGTATACACCTACACAGGTTTATACATCAGCAAGCTATGCACCGGTTGTCGGATTAAATGCACATACGTTCTCTACTCCGTTCTTCTGGAATGGTACATCGAACATTATTGTTGAAACCTGTTTCGCGAATTATACCACACCGCCGACAACATCATTCACCAGCAATGCGAGCATGAGACAAACTGCAACACCATTCGTATCGACTGCTTACAACCGTTACGATAACACTGCAAACATTTGCTCAATTGCTCACCAGTTCACAGCTTCACAGCGCCCGAACATTGCATTTGTACAGAGCTATAGCACCTGGACATACGCATGGATGCCGAATACAAACCTTGCAACACCAAATTCACAAAATACGGTTGCAACACCAAGCGTAACAACTACCTACGTTGTTGTAGTTACAGACAGTACCACCGGATGTTTCTCAAGCGATTCAGTGCTTGTAACTGTAAATCCTTCGCCTGCTCCGATGCTCGGTGCTGATACAGCAATTTGTTCAAACACTACTTTGACACTTGATGCTTCTTCAGGACCTTACACCTACATGTGGAGCGATTCTTCAATGACACAAACATTGCCGGTAAATTCATTCGGAATGTATGATGTATTGGTGACAGACAGTGTTACAGGTTGTACAGGAAGCGATACAATTCTTGTCGGAATCAATGCAGCTCCTTCCTTCAGCTTAGGTTCGGATGCGATCATTTGTTCAGGTAATTCTGTTTCGTTCTCCGGACCTTCCGGCCAGTACGATTATTTGTGGAGCACAACAGATACTACACAGGCAATCACAACAGGAAATGCAGGCAATTATACGCTTACATTAACTGATACGGTTAACTCTTGTTTCAATAGTGATACTGTTATGTTAACTGTTAATCCATTGCCGGTGGTAATGCTTGGCAGCGATACAGCAATTTGCAGTGATAATGCACCGCTTACACTTGATGCGCCTTCCGGAAATTACTCTTACAACTGGAGCGATTCTTCAAGCGGTGATTCACTTAACGTTTCTGCAACAGGAACATATTATGTAATTGTTACAGATAACGCAACCACCTGCTTCGGCGGAGATACAATTGTTGTAACGATCAATTCAAACCCTGTTGTTTCACTCGGAAGCGATACAACGTTCTGCAGTGCTTCAGGCCCGATCACACTTAACGCTGCACCCGGACCATACGATTACCAGTGGAGCGATATGTCGACCGGAAGCTCGTTTACCACAAACACAAGCGGGAACTATGATGTGTTAGTTACTGATTCAATTACAGGTTGCGCATCAAGAGATTCGATCAACGTAACTGTAAATGCTTCTCCGGTTGTGAACCTCGGTGCTGATACAGCAATGTGCGGCGGACAGGTTACCCTTGATGCACAGAATGCAGGATCAAATTATGTTTGGAGCACATCTGATTCAACACAAATGATCACCGTTTCATCTACAGGAAATTATTATGTGGATGTAACAAGCGCAGCAGGATGTACAGACAGCGACTCGATCCTGGTTACTATCAATACCATTCCTACAGTAAGCTTCACAATGCAGGCAACTGCTTGTGAAAGTGATCCTTCCTTCCTGCTTACAGGTTCACCTGCAGGTGGTGTATTCACAGGAAACGGAGTAAATGGTAACATGTTCTCGCCTACAGGTGCGGGTGTTGGTCCTGAAACCATCACTTACACTTACACCGACGGAAATGGTTGTACTAACTCCGATGACGCTGTAATTGTTGTTGATGCTTGTGTTAATGTTCATGAAACTTTCTTATCGGCTGGAATGAATGTATTCCCGAATCCGAATAACGGTTCATTCACACTTACCATCAACGATGCGGATTACTCAGAGATCCAGATCGAGCTTGTAACTGTTGAAGGTCGCGTGATCTACAGCGATAAAGCTTCTGATGTAAAAGGTGTTTATGTAAAACAGCTTGACCTTACCACACAGGCAAACGGAATTTATTTCCTGCGCGTTACTGCTAACGGTCAGTCTTACAATCAGAAAGTTGTAAAACAGGATTAATTTTTAAGCACACCAATTTGCAGCCGTCCCGCTTTTCTCACGAGAAGCGGGACGGTTTGTTTTCAAAACTCTTGTTAAGGAAGTGGCAACGAAT
>JBKJMR010000365.1:0-7943 GCA_046596275.1 Bacteroidia bacterium
ACCAGCTCGCTGGCAAACCGATCATCCAGTAAGCAACGAAAGCAATAAATCCCGGAACGACAGTGTCTTTTAATCCGCGCAATGCTCCCTGCACTGTCACCTGCGCGCCATCGAACAATTGAAATGCCGCTGCAATAAATAAAAGCGGCGCCGCATATTTAAGCACTTCCGGATCATCATTAAAAACAGACGTGAGCTTAAAGCGGAACAAAATAAATATCACCGCAGCCAGCAGCATGAACGAAATCGAAAAGATCATTGCGCTGTATCCTGCGCGACGCAAACCAACTTTATCTTTCAATCCGAGGAAATGCCCGACACGAACCGTTGCCGCCGCACCCAATCCGCTCGAGATCATATACGTCATGGCTGCAAGTCCCATCGAAACCCTGTGCGCTGCCAATTGCGAAGTTCCCGGAATAAATAAAGTCGGTACGCTGAATGCTGCAACTTCAAGCACAAACATTAACCCTGAAGGAACACCGATGCGCAATTGTTCTTTGATCGGTTGCCAGGATAATTTCCGGAAAGAAAAAGCTGCACGATATTCCCTGTAGCGCGGAATAAAATAAATGTAAGAGAGCATTGCAACCGCCATAAAACATCTTGCAATAAATGTTGCCCAACATGCGCCCATCACACCCAATTGTGGAAATCCTGCTTTACCGAAAACCAAAAAATAATTCAGCAGTATATTTATCGCATTCGCACCAATCGTGATAAACATCGATGCCTTTGTATCCGACATTCCTTCCGCAAATTGTTTGCAGGTGAAAAAAATGCTCAGCGGAATCATCGAGAGCATCGTTACATTCAAATATTGTACTGCTAGCTCTGTTACTTCCGGAGGTTTGTCAGTAAAACGCAAAAGTGGTGCAACAAAATAAAGAACAGCAAAAAGCAAAAGTGCCACAGAAAAATTCTGCACAAACGAATGACGCAAGTGAGTAATGATCCTGTCCTTTTTATTTTGTGCATTTGCTTCCGCAACAATCGGGGTAAGACCGTATGAAACGCCGATCAGCAAAACCAGGATGGTAAAATAAAGTGCGCCGGATAAACTCACTGCCGCCTGACCGGTTGTCTTTTCAGGCAACTGACCGATGAAAAAATTATCCGCAAGGTCAACGACAATATGTCCCACATTGCTCAAACAAACCGGCAAGGCAAGAAAAAAAGTCTGTGCGAAATGATTTTTCCAGGAAGGCGTTTTCATAAAGGAATGCAAAGGTAAGGAGATGTGAGACATGAGATGTGAGACGAGGGACGGGGTGACGGGTGATAAGGGAATGCAACTAAACATTAAACCCGAAACTTGAATCAGATTTTTTTTCACCCGTCACTTGCCACCTGTCACCAGTCACCTTTTTCTTCCTACAGACTTGATAATCAAGCATAAAATCACGTGAAAACCCTGATTGCGGAAGTTCAATAAATAATCGCTATTTTTGGTAGGAATAAGCTCATAAGCAGGGTTTTATCGCCGGCAAACGCGATGATTACTGAAACCTGCGAGCGCATGTACTATGAAAAAACTGGTTGTTTTATTGACCCTGGGATTTGTGACATCTTTTCTTGTCGCACAAACTCCTGCGGCCCGTACGCAATCCGTTTCTCCTTCGCAATGGGATCAGTTAAAAAAAGATGGAAAACTTTCTTCAGGGCTTTATGTTTTGAGAGCCAACCAAAATCCTGTTCCGCTTAAAACAATTGTTCAGCCACCTTCAACACCACAAGCTGTTCCCGCGAATTGTAATTGTATGATTCCGATTGATGCGACTTACCAGGTTGCACCTTTCCAGGGAAATACACCGCCCGATTATCGCAATGATGATGGCTCTACAACAGCGATAAATCTTCCGTTTGTTTTTTGTTTTTACGGACAAATTCAAACGCAGGTGTACATCAACAATAATGGAAATGTTTCTTTCGGCGGACCATACGCTGTGTTTTCTACAACGCCGTTTCCAAGCACGATGTTTACAATGATCGCACCTTTCTTAAGCGATATCGATACAAGAAATGCTGCGAGCGGAATTGTGTATTACAAAGTGACGCCAACAGCAATGATCATTCGCTGGCAGCAAGTCGGTTATTATAGTCAGCATGTGGATAAGGTAAATGATTTTCAATTGATCCTCACCGACGGAACTGATCCGCTTTTACCTGCAGGAAGCAATGTTGCATTTTGTTACGGTGATATGCAATGGACAACAGGCGATGCATCAGGCGGTATGAATGGTTTCGGTGGCACAGCAGCAATTGTTGGCGCGAATATGGGTGACGGAATAAATTACATCCAGATAGGAACATTCGATGCAGCCGGAACAAATTACAACGGACCATTCGGAACACCTTCGCAAATTTCATGGCTGGATAACAAACAATTTTTTCTTGATGTTTGCTCAACAGGTGGCGGAGGAAATCTTCCACCGATCATGAATGCCGCATTGGTTTGTGATACACTTACACTTTGTGTCGGTGATACACTTCCTATCACTTCGCAATTTCTTTCTCCGGAAAATAATCAGCTCACAACAATCACTGTTACCACCCCGGGAACGGGCTTAACAACATTGAACAGCACACCCGGAAATCCGGCAACTTACAATGGAATTTTTGTCGGACTTGCTTCCAACATCGGTTCCAACACACTTGTAATGTCAGGAACTGATAACGGTACGCCGGTGCAAACGACAACAGGAAATATTATTATCAATGTAATTGCCGGACCAACTGCATCTTTCTCTTCTATCGGAATTTGTCCAGGTGGTGCAATGCCATTTACTGATCTTTCAACAGCGACGAGTGGAAATGGTCCGCTGGTGACTTATCATTGGGATTTCGGAATGACGGCGTTGACCAATGATACTTCGAATCTTACAGGGCCATCTTATGTTTACAACACGCCCGGAACTTACCAGGTGACATTGCAGGTTGTCGATTCTATCGGATGCAAAGACACTGCGCAACAAAATGTAACGGTTTTTTATTTACCGCAGGTTTCATTCAGCGGCACACCAACTTCCGGTTGCGCGTCATTATGTGTAGACTTCACGGATAATACAATAGTACAAAACAGCAGTGCCGCACAATGGAGCTGGAGCTTCGGTGATGGTAACACTGCAACAACACAAAATCCTTCGAACTGCTACCAATCGAATGGAGTTTATTCAGTTGTGCTAACTGTTACATCTGCAGATGGTTGTTCTTATACCGATTCCATTCCGAATTATATCAACGTTACTCCCGGACCAACTGCAGCATTTACATTTGGTCCGCAGCCTTCAACGATTGCGGATCCGACAATTAATTTCACTGATCAGTCTACACCAAATCCTGCACAATGGTATTGGGATTTCGGAACAGGAAGCGGCACATCAACAGCGCAGGATCCGACTTACATTTATCCTGACACCGGTTCATTTGTTGTAATGCTGATTGTATCTGCCGCAAATGGCGCATGCCCGGATACCGCATATGCAACAGTTATCATTTCACCTGAATTGCTGATATGGATTCCGAATGCATTTACACCGAACAATGATCAGCGTAATGATATTTTCCTTCCTGTGTTTAGCGATCCAAGCTATGTTACAAGCTATAACCTGATGATCTTTGATCGCTGGGGCAATTCCGTATTTTCAACAGATGATCCCTACCAGGGTTGGGATGGAAGAACAAAAACTGCAAAGGCAGAAATCGATACGTACGTTTTCCGTATTAATGTTACGGGCACGGATGGTATTGGTCATCGATATGTCGGTCATGTAAATCTCATACGTTAATTGTGGGTTGGTAAGTATCTTTTTTTGGTGTAGCACGTTATAGATTACAAAGCTTGCAAATGAAATTTCTCTCTTATTATGTTTTTCTTTTTATTGCAGCTTTTAGTTCGGCTTTTTTGAATGCTCAAACAATTCCTCCGACAAATACAATTGAATACCAGCAACAGAAACAACAGGGAAAATTTCCTCCCGGTCCGCTCGTGATTCGTAACCGCGATACGCTGATGTTGAATTCACAAGTGAAAGTTCAACCTGCCACTACAGCTTCAAGCGTTGTTTGTTCCTGCATGATACCGATCGATGCAACGTTCTCTGTTGTGCCGATGGCTTTTTATACGCCGCCGGATTACAGGAATGATGATGGATCAAGCAACCAAATTTCTCTTCCGTTTAATTTTTGTTTTTACGGAGTGAATAATTCTGATTGTTATATAAACAACAATGGAAATGTTTCTTTCGGTGCATCCTACGGAACATTCACGGCGAATTCTTTTCCTGATCCGAATTTTATTATGATCGCTCCTTTTTGGGGTGATGTGGATACACGTAATACATTGAGTGGATTGGTCTATTACAAAGTAACACCAACGTATATGGTTGTGCGGTGGCAGACGGTTGGCTATTTCAATTCGTATGCAGATAAAGTAAATGACTTTCAGCTGATCATTACAAATGGTTCTGATCCGATTTTGCCGAATGGAAATAACGTTTCATTTTGTTACGGCGATATGCAATGGACAACAGGTGATGCTTCAGGTGGTGTAAATGGATTCGGTGGATCTGCGGCAACGGTTGGAGTGAATCGTGGAAACGGAATTGATTTTATCCAGATCGGACAATTCGATCAGCCGGGTAATATGTATGATGGTCCTTTCGGAAATACTGACCAGGTAAGCTGGCTTGACAATCAGACATTTTATTTTGATGTGTGTAATAATGGAACAGGAAATAATCTTCCGCCGATTATTAATTCTGCTGACGTTTGTGATACGATTGTACTTTGTATTGGTGATACGACAACAATTTCCGCAACATTTCTTTCGCCTGAACAAGGACAAAATACAACGCCATCTATTACCGGATCAGTAACCGGATTAAGCACAACGATGACAACGATCGGAAATCCTGCTGTAGTTTCTGCAAATCTTACAGCGAATGCGGCGAACATCGGCTACAACATCATTACAATTACAGGAACAGACAATGGCTCACCAAATGCACAAACAACCGCGAGTGTTATTGTAAATATTATTGCAACTCCTGCAATTAATTTTACAATGTCGCCACCACCACCGAGCACGCTGAATACAAGCATTCAATTCACCGATCTTACTCCGGGAGCAACAAGCTGGTTTTGGGATTTCGGCGACGGCAATACATCCACATTGCCAAATCCAACGCATACTTATTTGTCAGATAGCTTATACACGGTAACACTTGTAGTCGGTGTCGGCAGCAGCTGCGATGCAACATTAACACGTACGTATCTTGTCCAAACCGATTATGCTATTCTCGCTCCGAATGTATTGACACCAAATGGTGATGGAAAAAATGATGTGCTCGTTTTTCAAAACCTGGAAGATTACCGGAATTCACAGCTGGCAGTTTACAATCGCTGGGGAAATTTAATTTATTCAAGCCAAAATTATTTGAATGACTGGAGGCCGGCAGTAGTTGATGGAACGTATTATTATGTGCTGACGGTTTCGGGAGTTGAGAAGCCGATGACAGGATTTTTTGAGGTGATTCGGGGGAATTGAAATCTTCAGGAATAACTTTGCAGGGATCAGGTATTCTTATTTGAATCGAGAGCAAGATCGATAATTTATTTTTTGATCCCAATCCTTTCAAAGAAATCCATTTTGTATTGTTCACCTAATGGAATTTTATATTTGTCAATTAACACCTGCTGAGCGCCGACAGAAACAATTTCTTTTGATGATACTATAAACGAGCGGTGAACCCTTATAAAATCAGTGCTTATTGCTTTTAATTCGTCTTCAAATTTTGATAACGGAATAAGTGGTAAATATGTTTTATCGTTCTTTAAAACAATTTTCGTATAGTTTTTTTTCGCTTCGCAATATAAGATCTCATTCAAACCAATAGGGTAATTTTTACCTTCTGATTTTATAAAAATAATTTGTTCTTCGCCTGGTTTCATTTCATTTCCAAAACCCGCCTTGTTTTTTTCAATCACATCAATCGCTTTAAAAGCAGCTTTTGTAAAACGTTCAAATGAGAATGGTTTCAGAAGATAATCTACTGCATTGAGCTCATAACTTTCAACAGCATATTCAGAATAGGCCGTTGTAAAAATGATCTTAGGCGGTGCATTTAATATTTTCACCATACTCATACCACTTAAATTCGGCATGTTAATGTCTAAGAAAACAATTTCTATACCGGGATCTTTATTTAATATTTCAAGCGCTTCAATTGCATTTTTAGCCTGTACCGAACATTCTAAATTGGGAAGCTTATCAATATAAGCCTGCACAATTTTTCTTGCGATAGGCTCATCATCAACGATTAAACACTTATATATTTTACTGTTCAAGGTATCCGTTATTTAATTTGAGTCGCAGGTTAACTGTGTAAAATTTTTCATCTTTTATAATTTCAAGATGGTGAAGATTTCCGGGATATAATAAATCAAGCCGTTTTTTTACATTCACTAATCCAAGACCACCCGCGTGATTATTACCTTCATTAAAATAATTATTTTTCACTTTTAAGATCAATACTTTTTCATCTGTCAGTGACAAATAAATTTTGATCTGAACCGGCTCACTTAATACCTGTCGTGCATGCTTAAATGCGTTTTCAATAAACACCATCAGGATAAGCGGTGCAATTCCAGCATCTTCATTTTCGTCAACAGATGAATCGAACTCAAGATCAACCGTACTTTCGAGCCGGATCTTTTCGAGTTCAATGTAATTTTTTACGTAATCGATTTCTTTAGCAACCCGCACCAGGTCATTTTTCGTTTCATATAATGAATACCGTAACAGGTCCGATAATCTTATCATCAGGTTTGGCAGCTTGTTTGAATTTTCAACAGCCAATCCATAAAAATTATTCATGGTGTTAAATAAAAAATGTGGAGAGATCTGTGCCTTTAAATTATCAAGCTCCAATTTCATTTTTAATTGCTTCTGCTCATTTTCATAATACTGATTTATGAAGCTGTCTTTAAAATACTTTGTGAATGTAATTACCAGAAAGGTAAGCACCGCAAGTGATACGTTACTGAAAAACCAATCTCCTATAGGTACATCTTTCCTGATGCCGGCTACTGCATAGTGTTGAAGTTTTAAAACAGACCACATATATAACATTGATAAAACAGTTCCGGAAATAAAATACAGGACATACTTTTTTCTATAGACCAGTAATTTGTAAAGTGCTATTGTGAGATAGGTATAGCTTACAAAAAGCACCAAATCCCTGATGAGCATAAAATTCAAATATTCCCGGAAATCAATAAGTGTTATGTAATACGACCACGCGCGATAGACAATATAACCCAGCCAAAAAGAAAGGTGCCATGCCCACCTGTTATTAATAAGAAAGACGGTTAAATCAGTTGATCTGTTTTCGGCTGCTTTCATAATGTAATTTACAAATATCATTCAATAAAGCAGATCCCTTTTTATTTGCCGGACATAAACCAATATTTTAAGGACGAAATAGGAGGAAAAAATAAAATGTAGCATGTTCCAAAAAAATAGTTTCTGCTGTTTAGTCCCGCATTTTTCGGTTATGTCCTGTTATTTTCCATTCAGGCACATAAATTTTTTTCACACTTAATTATGTGATTGTTTTGTCCTGAATTTATAAAACAATTAACATGAAAAAATCGATACTTATTTTAACAACCCTGCTATTGGGTGTTCTTCAAGCACAAGCAATAACTTTTAAGGGACATTTATTGTTTACTTCAAAATTAGATGGCGCGCAGGTGGTGCCGTCCGTTTCATCAAATGCAAATGGCGTTTCAAGCTTTATGCTTAATAAAACGAGAGACTCTCTGACAATTAATTTAAGTATGACCGGCTTATCCGGTTCTGCGGTGAATGTAAGCTTATACCAGGGGAACGAAGGTTTCAACGGTACATCGCTCATCAACCTGACACCATTTTTAAACGG
>JBKJMR010000485.1:0-9637 GCA_046596275.1 Bacteroidia bacterium
TTCTTGTTTATTTACCCAACGGAAATGGATGGATTTATTGGCCAATCATCATCGGAATTTCATTGCTTGTTCCGATCATCAGCTATGAATTAATTGAAAAACCATTCATGCGATTAAAAACCCGTTTTGCAATTGTTAAAACACGCGTTTAGGTGCTGTAATTCCCAGTATCTTCGGGATCGCAAGTGACAGACCTTTCCATAAATAAAAAGCCCGTTCATTTTGTGCAGCTCGATGCGCTGCGGTTTCTTGCCGCATTCATGGTCGTATTCGCGCATGCATTTGATGCCTGGTCGGGTTGGTTCGGAATTCCGGGAAAGCTTGCAACAGCTGACGGAAAAGAATGGTCGTGGTTTGGAAAACATTTATCTAACCTCGTTCACAATTGCAATTTCGGCGTTGATATATTTTTCCTCATCAGCGGATTTCTCATCACGTATTTATTGATCCGCGAAAAAACGGCAAAAGAAAAAATAAATATTCCTGCTTTTTTCCTTCGTCGTGCGCTGCGTATCTGGCCGCTTTATTTTTTCATCATCGGACTTTGTTTTGTGTATATCGTCCCGATGATGCACGATGAATTTTTACGTCTAAGCATTGCGCCGCCGGATGTAAATTACAAACCGGAAATTTTCTTCTACGACAACTTTTATAAATTGTCCGTCACACAAACAGATCCCGATCATGTGTGGTCATTTCCATTCGCGCATTTCTGGTCGATCAGTATTGAGGAGCATTTTTACCTCGTCTGGCCTTTCCTGGTTGCGTTTGTTCCGATAAAACGTCTTCCTGTTGTACTCATCGCAATTATCGTTGCGAGCATCGGCTACAGGGCGTGGGCGTTTTATCATATCGAACAAAGCTGGTTTACGATGTACCTGAATACGTTTGCGCGGATTGATGCGCTGGCGATCGGCGGACTTGCAGCATGGTGGCATTTCTATCACCCGTTTTCGCTTCGTGTTCCGTTGTGGGGCAGATTGATTTTTTACGCTGTGATCGTGTGGCTATTGGTTGTAGATAATGTCAATGACTGGTCAACTGTATTTATGGTGTGCTTCAAAAAGCTGATCTATTTATTAATGGTTGGATTAGCGATGATGAATTTTGTTTTTAATCCTGAAGCAAAATTCCGCTGGGGACCGAATCATATTTTCAATTATCTCGGAAGATGTTGCTTCGGAATTTACCTCTGGGGAAATATTTTGCTTCAAATTATTATAGTAAGAATTTTCTTTGCGCCGGAAAAGCCGGTTACAACCTGGCTGCAAAATCACATCGGCTTCGGTGTAACGTATTGGCTGATTGTTCTGAGCATTTCTATCATTGTCCCAATCATTTCCTACGAGCTGATAGAAAAGCCGTTTATGAAATTGAAATCGAGATTTGCTATAGTGAAGACAAGAGTTTAGGCTGGGATCGAATTACGAATCAAAACGAATATACGAATGAATGGCAGGAGAAATTTCCCTTTCTAGGATTCGTACATTCGTTTTGATTCGTAATTCGTTCCCTAAGTAATTCGTTCCCTATTTAGGAAATAATCCCATTTGCGGATGACGTTTTCTCTTTCTTGTTAATTTTTTTTGTTTGCGCTCGTTCTTGCGTGAGTTTCCTTTTCCTTTGGATACAACATCATTTTTAGCGTCGCGATTCTTTTTGAGCAAATGCCATTTTCTTTCGGCTTTGCTTTCTTTTCGCTGCTTCTTTTTTCCTTTCTCTGCTTTTTTTGCGGCGCGTTTGCTCTTTTTATCTTTTTGCTTAAATCCATCCTGTGCTTTTACTTTTTTCCTGCGCTTGAAAAAATGCGGATCGCGGGTGGGATCTGCGCCTGAATTAGCTGTGGAGTTACTTTGGTTAACGCCCGAGCAGGAAGTAGCAGTGCGGGGTTCGCGGCAGGAGGAAATGATGAAAAAAGAAAGAAGCAGTAAAAAGATCCGGGAACGGAACATAACCGAAATCTACGAATATGGGGGGAACGAATTACGAATCAAAACGAATATACGAATGAAAAAAAACGCGGGTCAATAATGATCGGCGTTTACGATTTTATGTTTTCGTATATTCGTTTTGATTCTCCCGATAGCTATCGGGATCGTTCCCTATCCTACAAGGGTGCCGCTATTGGTCAGCAGCTCCGCGCCAATCACATCATCGAGGTTGATCATCATCCCGATAGAGGAATTTCGCTGGTTGCGATTGTAACGCTCGCTTAGACTGGCAAAATAATAAGAGACGTTTTCCGGCTGGGGTTTTTCCCAGATTACGCCAAACACTTCTTTACCGGATTTTAACCGGAAGCGACATGGCAGATCGTTAAACGCCCTGAATTCGGCGTGGGTCATAGTTGGGGGTCTTTTCTCAAAGTTGATTATTATAACGGCAAAAAGCCAATTGTAGTTACTGTACTTTTAAACAGTTTGGGTGTTGGTGTTAGTTGTTATTAACAATTCACCGCGATTTAGGGGTCAAGCCGGGCAAAAACCGTTTAAAGGATGACGGTATAATTTAGTTTGTGTGAACTCATTCCTGAAATCCGGAATTCAGAGAGTACCTTCGCATCATGAATTATTTTTTAATTAAGCTTAAAACCTTTACTATGAAAAAATCAGCATTACTATTTTCAGTCATTTTCTTTGCCGCGCTATTTTTGTCTTCCTGCGCGCACCGAAACATTACTATTGAGAAACGCCATTATGGAAACGGCTATTACGTCCACACCACGGGCAAAATCCATCATGACAAAACAGTAAAATCAGAAACTGCTATTGCAATCCAGGAAAACCAGGCACCGGAAGAAAAAGCAGAAGTTGTAAGAAGTAAAAAGGAAGAGGCTGCTCCTGTCGCAGTAAGCACCTCTGCTTCATCTGAAAAGAAATCTGCGAAAACAAAACATTCAACAGCCAAAGAGGTTATCGCGGAGCCGGTTCGTGTTATCGAAAAAAACACCACCGAAACCGCAGCGACAGAACCTGTTCGGCAGATTGGCAAAAAGAAAAGCACACCTTCTACTGCGGGTGAAGTCGATATGGTTTTGATAATAATTCTTTGTTTCCTTTTACCACCTCTTGCAGTATATCTTTCAGAAGGTATAACTACCAATTTTTGGATAGATCTTATTCTCACACTTTTGTTTTTTATACCTGGAATTATTTTCGCGCTTATTGTCTGCCTGTAATACTACTTTCTTTTTCAAGACATCAGATCCCGTGAAGTTGTTCACGGGATTTTTTTGTTTTTAGGTGGCAAACTATTTGCGTTTGGGTGGATGAGACTATTACAACTCAAATTATCAAACAAAAAAAATCATGAAAACTATTACCAGCTTATTTGTCTTTTTAGTTGCGATTATTTTTTCATCCTGTGGCACATTTAAAGACGTCACTATTGAGAAGCGTCACCATAGAAAAGGATATTATGTACATGTTCGTGAAGACCGCGCAAAACAAAATGAGGTCGTTACAGAAAACCAAAATCCGCAAAAAGAGGTTGCTTCCTTAAATGTTGCGGAGGAAAATATTGCGCCTGTTGGGGAAATTTCTCCACGCAAAACAATTTCTTCAACGTCAAACAACGCGTTCGCAAAAGAAAAGTCGAAAAAAAATGTTGTAACCTCCACACCATTTAAAAAAGGTTCTGCTGTTTTCCAGGAAAAAGATCCGGTTCAGTCTACCAGGCCGGCCCCGGAAAAACCTGCACAGGATGGCGACGACGAGCATGTGGTTGCGTTGTTCTTATTGATCATTCTTGCAATCATTCTTCCACCACTCGCCGTTTTGCTTGCCGACGGATTCGGAATTCACTTCCTTGTAGATCTTATCTTCTGGTTGCTCGGATACGGATTTATTATTTTCATTCCTGGTGGCGGATATATCTACCTGGGAATATTCGGACTCATCGCCATCATCTATGCGCTGTTTGTAATCTTTGAGCTTATCTAGGCGGGAACGAATTACGGGGGAACGAATTACGAATCAAATCGAATATACGACGAAAGCTTTATAGGGAACGAATTACGAATCAAACGAATTTACGAATGAAAAAAGCCGGTCATTAACGATCGGCTCTTTCAGTTTTGATTACTAATTCATTCCCTTGTCTTAAAATCCTTTTTACGCCGGGACGGGGAGATGCAACAAGAATCAGCGGAGATATTGCTCGGGTGAATGATTCGTATATTCGATTTGATTCGTAATTCGTTCCCCGTTTAGGATTCGTAAATTCGTTTTGATTCGTAATTCGCTCCCATCATTTAATTCCTTTTCGCTCGCGCCAAAGCTGGTTGAATGATTTTGGTGCAACTCCGGGAAGCTCGCGTCTTTCGCCCCAGGATTTTCGGAAGAATTGACGCAACATAAAGTTCTTGAGCTTTGCGCCACCTTTGTCCATTTTATTCCGCTTCAGCATTGCGCCTTTCCAGAAAAACCACATCATGTTTTCTGTTTTAGAAACATGACCTGCGCTCACAGCATCGCGGCGGTTATAAAGCAATAATTTGTGCACATCTATTTTCACCGGACAAACTTCTGTGCAGCGTGCGCAACCTGTGGATGCATACGCAAGATGTTTGTACTCGTTCATTCCACCCATGTGCGGCATAAGCGCAGAGCCGATCGGGCCGCTGTAAACAGTTCCGTATGCATGTCCACCCACACCTTCATAAACCGGGCAGGCATTCAAACACGCGCCGCAACGAATGCAATTTAATGCGCGGCGCTGTTCGGTGTGTGCAAGCACATTCGTTCTTCCGTTGTCGTGCAGCACGAGATATAATTCTTCAGGGCCGTCGTTTTCTCCTGCCTGGCGCGGACCGGTGATGAGCGAATTGTAAGTGGTCATTCGCTGACCTGTTCCGTAAGTTGCAAGCAGCGCATCGAAAAGATCAAGGTCTTTGAATGACGGAATAATTTTTTCGATTCCTGTAACGACAATATGAATTTTCGGAAACGACAATGACATAAGCGCATTGCCTTCGTTTTCCGAAACTGAAATTGCGCCGATGTCTGCAGCAAGAAAATTTGCGCCTGTAATTCCTGCGCCGGCAGAACGGTATTTTTCACGCATGTGCTCGCGTGTCCAATTCATGATCTGTACAGGAGTGAGATTTTCGGGCGTGCCCATTTTCTCATGGAAAATTTTAGCAACATCTTCTTTGGAATGATGCATTGCCGGCGTTACAATATGATACGGCGCTTCACCGGCCAGCTGCTGAATAAATTCGCCGAGATCTGTTTCAACCGATTCAATTCCATTGGCTGCAAGATGCTGATTCAAGCTGATCTCTTCTGTAACCATCGACTTTGATTTCACAACCGTGGTTACATTATTTTTCTTCAGCACTTGCGCAATTTCTTTACGGGCTTCAGCAGCATCCTGGGCCCAGATTATTTTTCCTCCGCGCTTTATAAAGTTCGATTCGAATTCAATCAGGTATTTATCGAGATGTTCGATCGTTTTGTTTCGCAACCCTGCTGCGCGCGTTTTGGCCAGCTCGAGATTGATGTATTGTTCTTTTCCCTGCACCACCTTCTTATCGTATTGCGCAATATTGTGTTGCAGCTTGCTACGATGTGCAGCATCAAACACATTCTTTTCTGCGGCGGTATAAAACAATTCTGCTGGCTCCATGAAATTCATTTTTATTTTTTTCCATCCACAACCAATCGTTTGTCGCGGTTTGCGATCTCCCAACAATTGTAATAGATCAAATGTGTGCGGCGTTCCATTAACGGAAAGTTTATTTTAGAAACTTCATCTGTTTCTTTATGGTAATCTGCATGCGTTCCATTAAAGAAAAACGCAATCGGAATTCCATTTTTTGCGAAGTTGTAATGATCGGAACGCATGTAAAAATTATTAGGCTCATTCGGAACATCGTATTTATAATCTAATGACATTCCGGTATAGCGGGTATTATTCTTTTCAATGATCGTTTTTAATTCGGTGCTTAGGCGGTCAGAGCCGATGGTGTACACATAATTTGTATCGTTTTTATGCGCAGGATCAATGCGACCGATCATGTCGATATTCAAATTACAAACGGTATTCGCCAATGGAAAAACAGGGTGATCTGCATACCATTCGGATCCGAGCAATCCTTTTTCTTCGCCGGTAACAAGCATGAATAAAATGCTTCTGCGCGGACCATTGCCTTCTTTCTTAGCAATTGCAAATGCTTCTGCCATTTCTAAAACAGCAACTGTTCCGCTGCCATCGTCATCAGCACCGTTAAATATGGCCGTGCCATCGGTGCCTAAATGATCCATGTGTGCAGTAACAATAACCAGCTCATCTTTTAAATCGCTTCCTTCGATGTAACCAAGCACATTTTCAGAGCCGATCTTTTCTGCTTTTCGTTCAATGATAATATCAAGTGGTTGTGCGAATGAAAAATGCGGAATGCTTTTTTTCTTCTTTGCTTTCGCAATCAGCTTATCAACAGTTTGTTTTTGTTTTGCTTCTTTCATCAGGCTGTCAGCCATTTCTTTGCTGATGTAAATAACAGGCATGTCGGCCTTTGCCTTTTCCTGGTTATCAAGCTGAAGTGTTGGTGCTTCTATAGCTCTTTTGTTTTGCTTATACCTGGTTTGGAAATCAGGTATAACAATAAGCAAGGCAGAAGCATTTCTCTTTTTAGCTTCCCCGGTTTTTCTCCTGCGATTGGTGGTCCACAGCGAATTTTCTTTTGTTCCCGTTATGATCGATTTGCCGTTTTTAGCTGTCGGCTCATCCGCCAGCACCATAACCGCTTTGCCGCTTACATCCAGCTTATCGTAATCATGCCACGCGCTATCCTGGATGCCGTAACCTGCAAAAACAATATTTTCAATATTCACTTGCTGATCAACGATGCCGGCGGTGTAATAATAATCTACACCGAAAGAAAAGTTTTGCGTTTTGGTTTTTATTGTTCCGCCTCCGGCTCTTAATTGAACGAGCGGAACATACTGGTAATATTCATCCGGTCGAGGTGCCTGGCTCTGATCCATTTTAAATCCGATCGGCATAATTCCGAATGAAAGAAGTTGATTGGCAAGATATTTCGCCGTCATATCCAGGCCTTTCTTTCCAGTTTCCCTTCCTTCATATTCATCGGAAGCTATAATAGAAAGATGTTTTTTCAGATCGGCAGCAGTAATAGTTGCGGCGTATTTTTTTTTAGCTGCTTCATCTTCTTCGCGGAAAGCAAAAAATAAAATTCCTGCAACAGCAAATAATACGGGAAAGAAAATTCTTCTGTTCATCTATTCAAAGATAAAGGAGGAGAAGCCCTGCATATTCAAAGCTCGCGAAAGGTTTTGCACAGTCCTTTTGTTAATACAGGAACGGTGCTATTCGCGGTGATACGGCACGCAATGGGTGTCGCTGATTGACGTTTTTATTACAATTGAATATTCGCCCTTAGGTAAAATGAGCGTATTCAGATTGTATTCCGTCACAGTCATATTGGAATTTGCAAAAACAATTTTCCCCGTTGAATTATACATGAGCATCGCATAACGTCCTCTTTCTTTCACATGCATAATAGAAGCGCCGGCAGCATTTTTCTCTACGTAAAGTTCTTTCTCAACATTTATTTTCATTGCTGCTTTGTCTTTCAAAAGCTCAGTTATATCATCTCCGAAATTCGGATTCTCCAGCCAGGCGTACTTTTTATATACAACGCCGTTTGGTGTAAGCAGGTAAGCATTATTCGGTGCCGGTCCGAAATAGCGCCAGTAAGCATTATCAGGCGAATCCAACAGCACGGGAACATTTACTTCCTGCTGACGAATTAGATGCCCTGCCATGATTTTGCGCTCTGCATACGTTTTAGGCTGGCGAAATAAAATACTGTCGCGGAAATTTGCACCCGTGGTATAAACAGCGCCTGTATACGGACAAATATCCGGTTGAGAAGGATGCGCTTCGATCACGTAAATAAGGCGGATATTTACTTTGGTTCCGTATACCGTATTTAATGTTTGCAGTTTCGTCTCAATGTTTTTACGTGATTGCGGACAGGTATAAGAAGCAGCAATTAATAAAACCGGTTTTCCTTCTGCTAATAATTTGCTGAGCTGACAAACATTTCCTGCAGTATCATACAACCAAAACTCCGGAACAAGATCACCTTCCATGTATCCACTTGTTGTAAAATAGCCGGGTGTTGTTCCGCCGCTTGTTTTAGATTTTGCAATGCTGCTTGTATCGGCAGGCAAACCTTCTTTGTTGATCGTAAAAGGCAAGGTTATTTGCGCATCTACAAACGCAACAAGGAAAAAGGAAAATAAAAGAAGTTTAAATCTCATTATAGGAGAGCGGATTTAATCCAGACTTATCATTAAGTATGCCGCACCTGGATTAACAACCGGCAGAGATTTTATTTACGCGGTTTGCATGTCTTCCGCCTTCAAATGCAGTAGAAATAAATATATCCACGCAAGCCTTAGCTTCTTCTTCAGTAATGAATCTTGCTGGCAGTGAAAGTATGTTCGCATCATTATGAAGTCGTGCTAATTCAGCAATTTCAGCTTTCCACGCAATAGCGGCACGTATTCCCTTATGCTTATTGGCAGCCATAGTTATTCCATTTGCCGATCCACATATAAGAATGCCATATTTTGCAATTCCTTCTTCAACTGTAGTAGCAACGGGATGAGCAAAATCCGCGTAATCAACACTTTGATCAGAAAAAGCACCAAAATCCTTTACCTCATGTCCGAGTGACTTCAAATGCTCAATTACAATAGATTTTAATCCGAACCCGGCATGATCTGCGCCGATTGCAATAGGAATAGCAGCCATCTTTCTTGTTATTTTTACTGAATTAAATCAATTACCGGTTAAAAGCAGCTACAAAGTTAAGGGGTTTGACTTGCTTTAAGCCTGTTTCCGGATTTAAAAGTCAATGATACGAACATTGCAAGTCTTGTCAGAAAAAATGAGGCTTGATAACAAGGTTATTAGCATGAAGGTTATGAACATAAAAGGTGTTGAAAGATTAAAAACCGGTGAATTAATTCCACACAAATATTCTTGGTTTAATGGAAATCATTTCTCCTTAGTATAAATAAAACAGGAAAGGCAAAATGTGTAAAAAATTAAAAGGGCAAATTGTAAACATGTAGTCAGACGTTTTGGAAGAAAAAAGAATAAACAAATCGTCTCTCCTATTTTAATTAACAGGTGTTAATAACCTTAAAAATAATTCACGCAGTCAACCCATTAGAAAAAAACACCTGTTCAAAACATGTTATCAGCGGATAATAACTGATGATGCCTAACGATAAGGCTGTTTTTTTTGAACCATTCTAACAAGCTAATAGTAGTAATAGATTTTATTTTAAAAAGAAGATATATGTATAAAGTGAATTTGGAGTCAGAAAAAATAAACAGGGTAATCGATCCGGACCTTGATATATTTGCAGCGATCAAAAAACTAAAAAAAGAAAAAAATGCAGTTCTGCTTGCGCATTATTACCAGGAGGGAGATATTCAGGATGTTGCGGATTTTATCGGGGATAGTCTCGGGCTTGCACAGGAAGCAGCAAAAACCAAAGCCGACATTATTGTTTTCGCCGGTGTGCACTTCATGGCCGAAACAGCGAAAATTCTAAATCCCCACAAAAAAGTTTTATTACCCGATCTACGCGCC
>JBKJMR010000508.1:0-3739 GCA_046596275.1 Bacteroidia bacterium
TCTTAAACCGCATTTAGGACAAGTAGTCGGTTGATCAGTTCTCAAAAAAAATGTCAAAACGTTTGTATTGCGCATAAGTTGGCAATGTACAAAGTCAATGCTCAAAAGTCAACCGTATTTACCTAAGCACTCAATCAAATTCCTTGTTTTCTTATCGTGTACGTCTGCCATAAAAAGAAAAATCCCCACCCCAAAAAGGCAAGGATTCTCCCACAAAAACTATTCCTCATTCACATTCCTTCTCACTCACACAAACCTAAAACCTCCGCATCGCACTTTCCCCGCTGAGCTTTAAGGTTCAATGTCAACGCACAGTTACTCCTTAACCACCCTCCCCACAACTCTCTCTCCATCCACCAGCAACTCCATCACATAAACTCCCGACTTCAACCCCGAAACATCAACAGCTGAAGACAAAACATTCCCTTCCCAAACTTTCTCTCCCAACAAATTCCAAAACGTCACCACTGCATTATTCAAATTCTTATTTCCCATCATCAGCGTAATTTTATCATTCGCCGGATTCGGGTAAATGCTTAGCTGCTCATTTGAATTTTCAATTTCATTCAATCCAACACTTCCGCAAATGTTTGTGCTGGTAAGTGTGGCGGTTGTGCTTGTTGGTGTTACCAAAACGGTCAGCACGTTCGGTGGAATGATAACTGGTGTTGTTGCATTCGTTGTATACGCATCCGGCACTAAAGCGAGCAGACCGGCATTTGAGCTGTTGCAATATCCTACGCCATTTGTATCAATGATTCCGATGCCTCTTGCGTCGTAATACGAAGCGCCGAAGCAGGCGAAATTTCCTTGCGGTGATTTTGCTACTGCGCTGTTCATTCCATTGGCAAAATTCCCTGCAGTGCCGATGGATTTCTTTTGCCAGAGCACAGCGCCTGTCGGATTAAGCGCGAGGTATAAAAATTGCATGGGCGGATCATAAATATCTCCGACGATCATTGTGCTGCCGTTGGATATTTCTGCGATGTCTTTGAAGTGAATTTGATTTTGCGTCGGGCCGGTGAATTTTGTTCCGCCGGTTACTGTTCCTGTTGCGTTGAAAAAATAAACGAGCTGCGAATAATTCGGGTTGTTATTGTATTGACATAACATGGCGTAATTTCCTGTGGAGAGACGAATTGTTTTTACAGGAATTTGATTGAGCGACGGTTCATTGATCGTATTGCTCCATAATAAGTTTCCGGCAGAATCAACTTTTGTGATGAACACATCATTCTGCGAATTAAAACCGAGATTGCCAGTGAGCACGTAGGCGTTATTTTCTGCGATTATGCTTTGTGTTGTTTCTACACCTGTCCCCCCGGTGATAAAATACTGATGCTGCCATAAAATATTTCCGCCTGCATCACAACGCACAAGAAATGCATTCGCCGCACACGCTCCACCGCCGAATACAAATCCGGGATCATTTCCTGCTGCTTTGCTGACACAAAACGCGGTGAAAAATGTTGCGTTGAGATAATATTCGCGCTGCCAGAGCACAGTTCCTGCAGGATTTATTTTCATTGCAATATTGCAGCCTGTATGATTTTGATTCGCACCGAATGCAAGAAAGTTTCCGTCGTTCAGTTCAATCACATCATGCCAAACGAGCACATCTGCGGTTGCATAGCGGATGGTCCACTGCGGATCAAAATTATTATTGAGATAAATTACCTCATGATTCGCCGATGCACTTCCGGAATAGCCTAATGCAATATAACCGTTGGCGCTTTTGTTCACTTTGAAAAAGGAGCCGAGGTTCGATGGTGCAGGAACAGAAATGTAACCTGTTTGCGAGAATGAGGGTGTTGTGCCTGCAGAAAATACAAGGCACAGCAACGCACGTAGAAGCTGTTTCATGTGTTGGGATTTTAAGTTTGTGAAATTGTTTGCCGATGAAAAGATAGCAAAATTTCAATTCGATCGATTCGAATAATTCGAACATCGAAGCCGCGAACTAAAGCTTACAAACTTTACTATTCAATGCATTTTGAATAACGCAGACGATATTGTATCTCCGAATTATCGAATTTTCAAATCTTCGAATAATCGAATTATTTCTTCCCCTTCATATTAAAAGTGAAAATCGATTTGCCAATCTCCGGCATCGTATCGCCTATCAAAAATCCGTAGGCTTCCAATCCTCTCACACGGTCAAAAATAACTTTTGCAATCGCGGTTAACGGAATGGCTAAAAACATTCCTGCAACTCCCCATAATGCGCCGCCGATTAATACGACGACGATCGAAACAAGCGCGTTTACTTTTACTTTCGAGGCTACAATTTTCGGGACAAGGAAATTGTTGTCGATCAGCTGGATCACCAGGTAAGCAAGCAGCACGAATATGGCGGAATGCGGATCATCTGTAATCAATGACATAATCATCGGTAGTGCTATTGCAATCAGGCCACCGATGTATGGAATAAGGTTAAGGATGGCGCCGATAACGCCGAGCAGAATTGCATATTTAACGCCGATGATAAGAAGCGCCACCGAATTCATCGTGGCAACTATTGCCATTTCAATCATAAGGCCTACAAGGTAATTTTGAATGAGACTTTTGGTCTGACTTAAAACATCGGTTACAACCGTGTGCTGATCGCTTTCAAAAAGCTTTGCTATGAATTCCAGCAATAATGGTTTGTAAAATAAAAAGAGAAATATATAAATCGGAATGAGCAGCACCGATACCATTGCTGCACCTACCGATGAAATTGTGCTGCCGATAATTCCCGTTGCGCCCGACATTCCTTCCGTTTTTTGTTCGGCTATCCACGCATTTATTTTTCCGAGTCCTACATGGAATGTTTGCGAAAACCAGGTAAGTCCTTTAGCAATCAGCTCTTTGAATTTTATTTTAAGCTCGGGCCATGAATCGCTGAACATGGTGGCTTGTGCTCCTATGAAATATAAAATTCCACCTATCACACAAAGCATCAGCACAATTGCAAGCATGATGGCAACGATCCGGTTGATTTTTCTGCGTGTAATAAAATTTACAACCGGGTTAAGAAGAATGGCAAGTATTAAAGAAAAAAGCAACGGGACAAGAATATCGCGCCCGATAAGCATGAGATAGAAAAAACCAAGTAAACCCAGGATTACCTGTGAAAGCTTTAGAAAAAGTGGAAGTCTGATCATGATTAAATTTTAATAAATAAATAAGAAAATGGAAAATAAAGAAAAAATGAAGATTACTATTCTTATAAGTAAAGATACATTGTTTAAGCCTGTTTTAGGATAGAGTGAATGTAAAATAATATGCTGACTATAATTTCGAATGGTCAAATTTTCGAATTATCCAATGTCCACGCTTCTGCTTTGGATGCAAATAGAATTTTTGTTTTTGCCCAAACGCCTTTGAATAATTCACTCTTGCGGTAATTTTCCAAATCTTCTTCCGATCGCCATTTCGAAATTGTAAAGAAAATGGTTGGCGTGTTTATATCGCGTTGTAGTTCTACTGAGTGGCATCCTTCGAATGCGGCTATGAAGGTTTTATTTGCTGAAAAAATAGCAATGAATTCAGCTACATTTTCTTCCTTGAAATTCATCTTGACTAGTCGTGTTAACATATTGGGGGAACGAATTACGAATGAAAACGAATTTACGAAAGACTAGGGGAACGAATTACGAATCAAATCGAATATACGAATTAAGAAAAAGGTTAATTATAATATTTTTCTTAATTCGTATATTCGATTTGATTCGTAATTCGTTCCCCTAGTCTTTCG
>JBKJMR010000709.1:0-2557 GCA_046596275.1 Bacteroidia bacterium
GGATAACGAGCCTGCAGTTTCCATCTGTGAGTGAAAGATCAGCCGCAGGGATTGCAGCATTTATATCAGCATCGTTGTAGATAACGATAATTGTTCCGACAGGCACACACGACCAGAGCGCATTGGTGGTAAAACGAATACAGCCTGAGGCAATCCCGGTGCCGCTGCCCGTAGCATGATTGCCGTTGTTGTCATCTATGTAATAGCCACGAAGATCCATACATGGAATTCCGGCGCATGTTGGAGTTCCCACCACAACAAGCTCTACGTATTCTTTAGTGCCGCTTGGTCCTTGTGAAACTTCATTAATAACAAGCTGTGCAAAAGTGATTGAAGAAATGAACAGCAACACTCCTGTTAAGAAGAGGATTTTCCGCGTGATGTAGAAATTTGGCATGTGTGGCATTGCTCCGGTCTTTTTTGTAGAATTCCATTGTTTATGAAACAGTTCACAAACAGGAATGCAACAGACTGAAGCGGTTTCGGCTTATCCGGTTTGCACAGGACGCTTGAAGGGTGTTCACTTCTGATACTTCACTGCAAAATTACACCGAACAAGGGTGCAAAATTTATTTGGACATTATTTGTTTGTAAATATTGGATGAATATTTTCTTTAAGCACCACAAAAAAGATTACAGATTACAGATTACGAATTACAGATTGCAGATGAACACAATGTGATATCCCACCAACCTTTTTCCAATCACAAAAAAAATGTACGAATTACGAATTACGATGTAAGATTTAAAAGTAAGTTTCACCAATCACCTCCGCCGCGGCGGACACCAACAACCAATCACTTTCCCTATGGTTTATAGCCCCCACTAAGATCCGGCGACTCAAAATTTCCGTAATGTGGCTTGATGCTCAACACCGGAATTGTTGAATGGTTTACAATTTGTTTTGCAAGTGGCCCCATAAATAATCCGCTCATTGCAGATTCATGATCGGTCATGATGATGATAAGATCGGCATTGACACTTTTACCATACTTCAATGCTTCAGCTGCAAGATGTGTTCCTTTCACAGTGTGACGGGTAAATGCAACGCCGGACTTTTCTGCAGCATCCTGCACCTGGTCGAGAATGATTTGCAGCTTTCCGTATTCGTTGTCATCATCTTCCTCATCAATATCATTTTCATTCAGCAAGCCGACAATATGAATTTTTGCACCATAAGCTTTTGCAAGCGCCAGTGCGAACGGAACTTTTTGACGCGAGTGCTGGCTGCGGTCAACGGGTAAAATGAAAGATGAAAATCCGGGCTTTGTTGCATGCGCCTGAACAGTTAGCACCGGGCAAGGCGCGAGATCCACAATTTTATGCGCGTTGCTGCCGATGATCATTTCTTCAAATCCTTTTGCGCCATGCGTGCCCATAATAATGAGATCCGCTTTTTCATTTTGTGAAAGCCGGATCAATTCATCTGAAACATGACCGATCGAAGTTATATGGCGCGGCTTGATACCATATTCTACTTCCACCGCACGAGACATTTTCACCAGCTTTTCAGCAATGTATTTGTCAAGCTTATCCTGGTCCTGGATAATGATCAGCGGTTCAGGAATATCATAATAATAGGGATCGAATGCCTGGATGTGCACAAGCAATAATTCTGCATGTAGCAAACGCGCAAGAAATGCAGCATGTGCGAATGCCATTTCACTTGTCTCGGAAAAATCCGTAGGCACAATTATTTTTTTAAGGTGTAGATCCATGCCTTAACGGATTTTGTTTTTAATTATGCTGATCCGCGTTGAGAAAATAAATTGCTGATCCTGGTGTTCAGCTTTTGCAGATTAACGGGTTTAACAAAATAATCATCTGCTCCCAATCCCATCCCCGAGAGCACTGCTGATGATTGATCAAGACTCGAAATTATAATGACAGGCACTTTTCCGAAAACATAACTCTGCAATAAGCTCAGTAATGTAAGTCCGGAAATATCAGGCATCATTAAATCCGTTATTAAAAGATCGTATTCATTATTGGAAAGTTTGGTTAACGCTTCCCATCCGTTACCGGCACATTCAACACTATGTCCGTTTTCGCTAAGTTTTGCGGAAAGAAATTCCGTGATCATAGCATCATCATCTACCAATAAAATTTTCATAAAACTCTCCCTTCTTATTCACTGTTATTCTATTTCATTGGTTTTCTGAAATAAAAAAATGAAAAATCTCACCTCATATAAATATACGAGCGCGCCATTCGAAAGGCTACAATTCTTCGATACCTGGTACCAGAGTTCCGATAACCTGCAAATGGGGATTTAAAGGGACCTGAGTTTTTATAAAAAAATGCAAACAGGAATAGGGGAGGGCAATAAAACGCGAACTAAGAAATAAGATTGAGCCGTTGCATAAGAGGTTTTACTCTTGATCTGCTGACGGGCAACAGTTTTTTATTCACCATCACCATATTATCCTCGATGACAGAAATTTTTTCAATATTAACAATGTAAGAATTGTGAACACGGAAGAAGCTTGCAGCTGGTAATGATTCCTGTATCGTTTTCATTGTGGAATGCACTGTGTAACGATGATCAGCAGTATGG
>JBKJMR010000249.1:0-7530 GCA_046596275.1 Bacteroidia bacterium
GTATGAGTTAAGATGTAGGTATTACGATTGAAAATTTACTTACACCATTCAAACCACCAATCACCATTTTTTAAATCATTAGGTAGGTTTGCGAAACCTACCTAATGATTTAAAAAAGCAATCACCAATTAGCAATCACCTTTAACCAATCAACCTCCGCCGCGGCGGACACCTTTTTTTAGGTATTTTAGCAGTCTCAAAAGAACAACATCTATATGAAAACCATTTTTATTTCCATTTTGACTTTGGGTTTCGCTTTTGGAATTGCTTCCTGCGCGCCTAAGAATAAAGAAGTCACCACCGATCTTGTCGATATCCAAACGAATGCGCGTGGAAGCAATCCTAAGGAAGACGGTCCGGTAATGAAATTTGATAAAGAAATGCATGACTTCGGAAAAATTTCACAAGGCGAAGTAGTGAGCTATTCTTTTAAATTTAAAAATGTGGGTAGCTCCAACCTGCTTATCAAAGAAGCTCACGGATCATGCGGCTGTACGGTTCCTAAATTTCCGAAAGAGCCGCTTGCACCGGGTGAAGAAGGAGTTATTGACGTAGAATTTTCCAGCGAAGGCAAACATGATTTGCAGGAAAAAACAGTTACGCTCACAACCAATTGCTCACCAAATACCAAAGTAATCACAATCAAGGCTAACGTCATGGCTCCGGCCAAAAGCGAAAGCAAATAATTAAACTAAAACCAAACTAATGTCTTTTCAACATCTCTTATTACAGGCAGCAACCACAGCAGAAAAAGGCGGTGGCGGAATGCTCGGTGGCTCAGGAATGAGCAGCTTCATCATGATCGGTCTTGTGATCGTTGTGTTTTATTTTTTCATGATGCGTCCGCAAATGAAAAAGCAAAAAGAACAAGCAAGCTTCCTCGGCGAAATCGGCAAAGGAACCAAGATCGTTACCATCGGTGGCATTTGCGGAAAAGTGCTTGAAGTGCGCGCAAAATCATTTTTGATCGAAGTAGAAGGCGGAAACCGTCTGCAGATCCTGAAAAGCGCTATCTCTTTGGAAAATTCAAAAGCATTCAATGCAGATACAGAAGATGCTGTTGTAATCGACAAGAAAGATTAAAAGAAAAAAATGTACGATTTACGAATTACGATGTACGATTTTAAAACACTGTAAATCGAAGTCCCATTCGTACATCGTACATCATACCTTCTACATCGTAATTCGTACATTTTCGCTTGGCTGATAAAGATTCTACAACGGAACGCGGTGATATAGAAAAGAAAACACCTTTTCTGAGTCGCCGCGTTTCTTCTTATGTTATTTGCCTGCTGGTTGCTGCACTTTTCTGGCTGCTGCATTCGCTTTCCAAAGAATACATCATTACCATACGCGTTCCTGTTTCGTATTCGCATTTGCCAGAGCAGAAAATGATAGCTGTCGATCTTCCCGATTCAGTAGATGCGGAAGTGATCGGGAGCGGTTTTACCATTCTTGCTTTTCAAATGACGCATTTGTCAACACCGCTTGACCTTGATGCGCGCCAGACACGTTCGCTTGGTAACGGCGATTTTGCAATGGCCACCTATTCTCATTCTGAACGGATCGAAGGCGCAATCGGGCAAGGATTGAAAATTCTGCGCGTCATGCCCGATACAATTGTATTGAGCTTCGAAGGACGCGCAGAGAAAAAAGTTCCGGTGCGTGCGCGTGTAACTGTTAAATGCGCACCGATGTTTCGTTTAGGCGACAGCATCACTACCAATCCAGCATTCGTAACTGTGAGTGGAGCAGAAGCGCTTGTGAAAAGAATAAGCTATATCGAAACAGAACCTAAAACGTATTTAGGATTGAACAAAGCTGTAAATGAGAATGTGAATCTTGTTTTACCACCCGCTCTGCAACAGCTTTCACTTTCTGTCGAAAAAGTAAATCTTGTGATCCCGGTTGGTCAGTACACCGAAAAGAAATTCAGCATTCCTGTCGAGCCGATAAATGTTCCGCCGAATATCATTCTCAAAACATTCCCCGATAAAGTCGATGTAGTTTTCCTTGTGCCGATAAATGAATTTGAATCGATCACGATGGATATGTTCCGCGTCGTCGCAGATTACTCCAAAATCGATCCGAACGGAAATACAATCGCGATAGAATTTGTGCGTAAGCCCTTAAATGTTTTAAATCTCCACGCACAACCTCAGCGCGTAGAGTTTTTGATTAGAAAGTAGAAGGGGGAACGAATTACGAATCAAAACGAATTTACGAATGTAGTTCAGGAGAATTTTAATTTGAAATTTGAAACCCTTTTCACTTGGGATATTCATATTTATCATTCCTTCTCAGTTTTTTTTATTCGTAAATTCGTTTTTATTCGTAATTCGCTCCCTTAAGTAATTCGTTCCCTTTCGTAAATTCGTTTTGATTCGTAATTCGTTCCCATGACTTTACCAGAAAGATTTGCTGAAATAGTTGTTGATTTTCCAAGGAAGAAAATTCTGGCGGATAAAAATGGTGCCTATTCTTCTGATGATATTTTTATTACAGCGCAATTTGTTGCGGCGGAAATACTGGAGCATAAAAATTATAAAGGCGAACTGATTTGTTTGCTTGCGCCTGCCGGATTGCCTTATGTAGCAGGAATGCTTGGAGGGATGATGAGCGGCGCAATGATTGTTCCTTTATGCATCGATCACCCGAAAGTAGAATTGGAACATGTGATCATGGATAGCGGCGCGAAAATTATTCTCTGTCATCCTGATCTTTTGCATTTGGTTGAAGAGATTAAAATTCCGAAGAAGAAGCTGCTGGCAAACGCTCCGCCGAAAGAACCTTCTGCGTACAATTGGGATTATCCTGCTCCTTCATCTAATGCGTTGATGCTTTATACGAGCGGCACTACAGGTAAGCCGAAAGGTGTGGTGCATACACATGCATCGCTTGCCGCACAGATTTCCTGCCTGGTTGAAGCGTGGGAGTGGACGGATGAAGATTCTATTTTACATTTTCTTCCGTTGCATCACACGCATGGAATTATCAATAAGCTTTTCTGCGCTTTGTGGTCGGGTGCGTATTGCGAGATGATGGAAAAGTTTGATGCGAAGATGGTTTTGGAAAAAATTGTGTCGGGGAAATTTAATTTGCTGATGGGTGTTCCTACTGTTTATTCGAAATTAATTCAGCAGTGGGAAGAGGCAGATGAACCAACGAAGAAAATCTATTCGGATGCTTGTTCGAAATTTCGCTTGATGGTTTCCGGGTCTGCAGCGTTGCCTGTTTCTGTTTTAGGAAAATGGAAAACGATTTCGGGGCAGGTGTTGCTGGAGCGTTATGGGATGACGGAAATTGGGATGGCGTTGTCGAATCCTTTGCATGGAGAGAGGAAGCCGGGATTTGTGGGGAAGCATTTGCCGGGGATGGAGGCGCGGCTCGCAGATTCAAATGATTCCGCAGATGAAATGGGGGAGTTGGAAGTTAGGGGGAAGAATTTGTTTAAGGAATATTGGAATAAAGCTGCGGAGACGAAGAAGAGTTTTACGGAAGATGGTTGGTTTAAGACGGGTGATATGATTTGTGTGGAGGATGGGAATTATAAAATCGTTGGGAGATTGTCGACAGATATAATCAAGAGTGGGGGATATAAAATTTCTTCTTTGGAGATTGAAGCGGTTTTGTTGCAGCATGCTGCGGTGAAGGAATGTTGTGTGTTGGGAATTGCGGATGAGGTTTATGGTGAGAAGATTTGTGCGGTGGTTGTGTTGAAGGAAAATGCGATGTTAACGCTTGAAGAAATGCGTGCGTTTGGGAAAGATAAACTGGCTGCTTACAAATTGCCTTCGGAGTTGAAAGTTGTGGAGGCGTTGCCGAGGAATGTGATGGGGAAGGTGGTGAAGGTGGAGGTGGGGAAATTGATTTGAGAATTTGTTTCTTTACGTATAAACATTGAGTATGATAAAGATAAAAGCTCAAATTAAACTGTATAAAGGAGATGGTATGCGTAAAACCCCATTTGGTAATGGTTATAGACCAATTTTTGATTTAAATAGAGGGATGAAAACATCTGGGCAAATTACTCTAGTTGATAGAACTCAATTTGTACCTGGTGACGAGGGACTAGTTGAAATCAAATTTGCTCATGCGGAATATTTAGGATTAGATTTCGGGACAGGAAAAAGGTTTGTGTTTAGTGAAAACGGACATGATAATTTGGGAGAAGGAGAAGTGGTTGAGATGCTCGAATAATTCATTTGCATTTTGAATTGTGTGTAAATCTCAATGCACAAGGATTCCACCCATTCAAATGAAACTTACGCCAAGTATAAATAAGATGGTGATGATTATGAAACATTTTAAAGAGCCATTAAATACAGCCGTATTTACAACCCGATTCATAATTAGTGGCGAATCCGTAATTGTATTCATCGCACATGATGATGATGGCAGTTGGCAATTTCAAGGTACTGAGAATAAAGTTAGTGAATCAGACATGCGACTTGTGTCATTGGGTGAAATAATTGAGATTGATAATTCAATACTGCAACTTGCAGATATGCCGGAAGGATTTGAAGCTATGAGGAATGATAAAAATTCGAACTGGATTATTACGAGCAGTAATTAGTGGAATTAAATGTAAAATTCAGTAAATTTTATGTGTTAGATGCGACGCTCTCATATTTTGCTTGATAAATAAAGAATAAACTTTCTAATTAGCCCGGATTGCAGTGAAAAGCCCACAGCGAGCAGGCAATATTTATTTACAAAAGAGAAAGTTTAATGCGAGTGCGGACTTGCAATGGAAAGCCGGAGAGATGATTGTAGAAATGGCAATGTTACGCTTCTACAATTCTTAAATCGCATTAACTCGTTCGTTAATCAAATGTTCATTCTCTTCATCAAAACAAACAAATATCACCTTTTCAATTTCATCATGCGCGGATAAAAAATCGACAATTGCATTCACTGCAATTTTTGCTGCTTGCGCCTTAGGAAATTTATAAATACCTGTGCTGATATTAGGAAAGGCAATTGTTTTACACTTATTTTCAATCGCTAGCTGCAATGAATTCTTGTAGCAATCCGAAAGTTTTTGCGCTTCATTATTTTGTCCGCCATTCCAAACCGGGCCAACCGTATGAATGACAAATTTTGCCGGTAAATTCCCTGCTGTCGTAATTACAGCTTCACCGGTTTTACAGCCGCCTTGTTTTGCAATGATTTTTCTGCAGTCATCTAAAATCGCTTTTCCACCCGCACGATGTATAGCCCCATCCACACCACCGCCACCTAAAAGTGATGAGTTGGCTGCGTTTACAATTGCATCAGCCTGCACCTTAGTAATGTCACCTTTCAAAACTTCGATTTTATTTTTCAGCTTCATTTTGCAGTATAATTAAACCGTAGCAAAGTCGGTTTTTTATCCTGTCCCTCATTCGTGATCAGCATATCACCATTATCAAAAAAAGTAATTCCTTCTGCTTTGTTGAACATATCTTCTTCAAGCAATTCGATATGTTCAATCGTTCCTTCCATATCAAAAACAAAAAGCATATGATCAGAAGCAGAAAGGAGGTAAAGTTTTTTTGTCAGTGGATGAATTCCAATGGCGGAAGTTCGGAACTTAATTGTTGATTCTTTTTTCTCTCCGTTTTTCTTTTCTTTGACAGGAAGATTTATGTCATTCTTTGCAGCAAAATTATTTATAGCATTCATGTCGAAATCAAATGCCGGTTCATCTGAAAGTGTTTTTGTTTCCAGATCAAATCCATAGATCACACGTTTGTCTTTGTATTCTTTGCCTTTCCCGATTTTCCCTTTTACTGCAATCAGCAAACGATTGGCAGCCGCATCATAACATAAACCTTCATTGTTATCTGCAGGAATGCCCGTTTCATATGAAGCAAGCTTAAAATTTTCCGAAGCGTAATTTGAAATTTCAAAAAGCGTTCCATCGCTCCGGAGCACATACATCGTTTTACCAACACGCGCAATTCCTTCATAGTCGCCATCCATGCTGAAGGTAAATTGCTTCTGAATTTTATTATTTAGAATGTCGTAAATAAATAAAATTCCCTTCTCATCCTGGATGCAGGCAAATGTTGTTGTATCAATATTGGTAAGCCCCGAAATTTCCTGTAAAATGTCGGGCAAAATAAATCTTTTACCGGGAGAAGAAAATGTATAACCGATTGACTTTCCTTCATTTTCCTGCACAAATTCATCTTGCTTGTTTTTCGAATTTCCATTGGTGCAATCCGTAAAGAGCAGGCTTAGAAGAAGCAGGAAAGGAGATAAGAGCCAAACCATTTTCCTTTTCAAACACATTTTATTTTCTTTCATCGCAATAATCAATGCTTCAGCGGACGCTTTTTTATCATGCCGCCTTTTGTATCCTTAATGCTGCTCATGATCACAAATGCATTCGGATCGATTTTCAGAATTTCCGTGTTAAGCCGGTTCAACTCTAAACGAGTCACAACCGAATAAACAATATCGATTTCTTTTGATTCGCCTTGTTTGCCATAACCGCGTTTGCCATTGTAAACCGTAACACCACGCCCCATAATATTAATAATCATGTGACGAATCTCATCGCTGTGTGATGAAATAATGGTGACGCCGGTGTATTCTTCAATTCCTTCAATGACAAAATCAAGCGTTTTAGAAGCAGCGAGATACGTCACCATAGAATACAAAGCGATCTCCACCGAAAGAAAATATGCTGCGGCAGAAAAAATAATAATATTGATCACGATAATAATATCGCCGATTGTTGTTCCGAATTTCCTGCTTAAATAGATTGCCAATACTTCTGTGCCGTCAATTACGGCGCCGCCTCTTACCGAAAGCCCGATTCCCGCACCAAGGAAAAATCCCCCGAATACCGCGACAAGTAAATTATCATTTGTGACATTCGGAAAAGTCACCGTCGCAACAACCAATGCAAGTCCGGAAATTGCCAATGCCGTTTTAATGGCAAAGGAACGACCGATAATTTTATATCCGAGTAAAATGAAAGGAATATTAATTAAGAGTAAAAGAAGGTAAAGCGGCATTTGTGTAAGCGCGGAAATTAACAATGAAATTCCCGTTGCGCCACCGTCAATAAAATGATTGGTTAAGAGAAAACCTTTAAAGCCAAATGCTGCTGAAAAAATTCCGATGATGATCAGTATACCATCTTTGATGTGCCGGATAATATTAATTCTTAATTCCCTGACGCCTTTTGCAAGCTCAAAACTGGAATAGGGTTTTTCTTTTTCCGACTTTTCCCTCTTGGATTTAAGAACGGTTTGAATAACTAATTTTTTCAGAATAGGGTTCATCTAAATTTTTCAATCACACATATTTATATAAAACCTTTCAAAGTTACCAATTACCGAAATCTAAAATCCAAAATTTAAACAGGCTCTAAGTTCCAAAACCCTCAATTCCGGTTCCAAATCCCTGATTCCGGTTCCAAATCTCAAAATCCGAAACTCAAATCTTCCTATCTTTGCCAAAATTCTTACACCATGAAATACATCGCATTCCTTTTCACCGCAGCAGTATTAATTTCTTCTTGCGGAAATTCTG
>JBKJMR010000567.1:0-4585 GCA_046596275.1 Bacteroidia bacterium
GCTTCGGGTTGATGTCTTAATATAAGACTAAGGAATTTGCTGATACGTGTTACTTCTTTTTCGGAAAGCATTTAACTTAATTTTGAACCATTGGGGAGATGGCTAATGTTGTTGTAACGAAGATAATGACTATTCATGCAAAGCATAAAATGAACAGTGCGGGAAACTAATTCAAAGGTGCTCTCCTGTTGGATACATTCGGGAATGAAAATTTTGTGTCACCGAATTCATTAAGAAATTCTTTTGTGCATATTTTTTCTTCATGCCTTTTACCAAAACCGATCTAACAATTCTCTATCCCATTTCTGGCCAAAATACATTTCGGCTACCCCAATAACCACTGATAACTTTTCTTTTCGCATTTTGATCCTGAGAAATCACGTACTTTGTAAACGTGAAATTAACCCCTTTCATAGAAGGATTATTCCAAACTGGAAGCGTACTCGTCGAAGGCCAGATCACTGCATTCGAAGAAGCCGATTTAAAGCTGGCTGCTGCAGTTCTCACTCGCTGCCATGAAAGCCAAAAGATCGAAATGCCTTTCAGCGCACCTGCATTTGATGAGGAAGCAGCTTTATGGGCGGCTCAGTATTTTTATAACGCCATTCAACTTGTCATGTTGCGTGATCTCGGCGAAGAGGCGATTGCTATGAACCTGCTGCCTTATACAAGAGAAACAACTTCAGATGCAATTTATTCCGTCGATCTTACCTTTCGGTATTTTCCTGACTTGTTTAATCTTGCAAAAGGTTTGGCGCCCGATGATCCGTTGGTTAATCATCTGAAAATAGAAGCTGCACGCTGGCCATTTTCTTCTGTAGGTGTTAAAACTTCAGCAGAAATTAATACTACTGTTATTCTTTCGGACCCTTCGTTACGATTTGCATACATGGACAGGATCATTAAAGCAAAACACAATGAACGTTTGGATAAACCGGAATTGCAGGAATTAGCAAAAGAGGTTTTAGGTGAACATGCTGAATTGCTTTGGCAGAATGTTGAATTAAATTTTAAAAATGAAATCATAAATGACAACTGAAACGACAAAAGATTTTGAACTTGTCGACAAGCTCAACAAGATCCTTCAACAATTAAAAGAAACATTTATCGGTAAAGACGATATTATCGACCTGATGGGTATTTGCCTTGCGGGAAGAGAAAACATGTTTTTACTCGGCCCTCCCGGAACTGCGAAAAGTGCTATGGTAAGAGAACTTGCACGATCGCTCGAAGGAAAATCATTTGAATATCTCCTGACACGTTTTACAGAACCGAATGAACTTTTTGGGCCGTTCGATATACGTAAGCTAAGAGAAGGTGAGCTTGTTACCAATACGGAAGGCATGTTACCCGAAGCTTCTCTTATTTTTCTTGACGAGCTTTTAAATGCGAACAGCGCTATTTTGAATAGTTTGCTAATGGTGTTGAATGAAAAAGTTTTTCGTCGTGGGCGTGAAACAAAAAAACTTCCTGTTTTAATGATCGTTGGTGCAAGCAATCATTTACCCGAAGACGAAAACCTGCAGGCATTATTCGATCGTTTTTTAATTCGCGTTCGTTGTGATAATGTTGACCCGATTCATTTAGGAGAAGTGCTGCATGCCGGCTGGGTATTAGAACAAAAACAAAACGAAGAGCTCGCAAAGATCAATGTGGAAGACATCCGTCATTTGCAGGGACTTGCATCCAAAGTTGATATTGAAAGCATTCGTCCTGCTTATATCGAGCTGATTGAAAAATTAAGAAATGCAGGTGTGCAGGTTTCTGATCGACGGGCTGTTAAATTACAACGTTTGATTGCGGCAAGTGCGCTTGTGTGTAAACGAATGAAAGCGCAGGAATCTGACATGTGGGTGTTGCGTTATATCTGGGATACGGAAGAACAACGCGAAGTTATTTCCGGAATTATAAATTCAGTGATTGAAGCTGAAGGTGAAAAAGAATTGCAGCATCCTCGTGCACGAAAAAGTTCGTCGCCGAATGCTGATGACATTTACCAGGAAATTTTGCGCATGACGGATAAGTGGGAAAATCCGGAAACGTCAATGGCAGAGCGCTCACTTATAAAAGACCGCCTTCGTTTTTTAAATGGAAGGTGCGATTGGATCAGCAACGAAGAACAGAAAAGTTTTGTTCAGAAACCAATTGATGAGCTTTGGGAAAAGATCACACACTCTGCATGAGAGAATTGGTTTTGATACTGTTGCAAAAAGACAAAGAAGCATTGAGTGATGTACGCTGCTTCCCGGGATTGCGCATTGCAGAATTTGAAGGACAACTATGGCTGCGCGGCATTCCCGCATCTGAAAAACCGGATTTGAAAATCAGAAAATTGCCGGCAGTCATCTCCTATTTTCTTGACCACGAGAATCGCCTGTTCCCTTGCGATAGTTTAACACCTGCAAAAAAATTACCTGGCGTAATATGGATTTCATTGCAGGAATTTTTAACTGTACGGCTACCTGTTGCTGCAATGCCGGGTATAATAAAAGAGAAAGCACTGATTCAATTATATCCTTTAGATCAACCTGAAAAAGGGAATGCGTTGCTAACTTCATTAACGCAATGGAAAGCATATGCTGAAGCTGCAGCTGAAGTTCGTCTTGAAAAAATTCAATTTGCTGTTTCTGATAATGATGAGGTAGTACTCATTGGCGATCCCCTTCCTCCTATTCCGGGAAAAGAATTTTATATACGTGATTTTATTTTATTGCCATGCGGTTATGATTTCGGCCGGACAGTTATTTCTGCCTTACTTTCTAAAAAACTAAATCCCCAACAAGATTGTTTTTTGCTTTTCTCGCGTGATGGAAGATGGGAGAAAATTCCGCACAAGAATTTTGTAGCGGCGAAAAGAAGTGCGGTGCGCTTAACCAAATACGCATTGAGGGATGCATAACCTTTCTGAACAGGCTTTCGATTATTTTGCTCCACCCAAAGATTATTATTGGCGATGGGCAGAAAATGTGGAAATAACCGAGTGGCAAAATGGAACAACCATTTGTTACCGGGAAGAGCTGCTTCATATAATGCGGCATCTGGTAGGGAATGATCTTCCACGACTTGGCACGTTGCTTCTTGTTTTATCCGCCTGTCATGATGACTGGAGAAAAAACACAGGTGGATTAGGGATATTATCAGGAATAAAAATGCTTGTAGACAGCACAAGCATGAGTCTTAAAACCGGGAAAGAAGAAATAGCGCCGCTGATACAAGAAGCCGGAAAATTTCTTGATACTATAAATCAGCTTCCCCGCGAATACAGGACTGGGGCAAAAAGATTATTGTTGCTCCATGGTATTACGCAGAGCTTTACAAATAACATTCCTGCCAAAGAAGCGCAGCATTATATTCATGAATTTTCAAGCGGACGACTGGATGAACAGATCAAAGATGCAAATCGTCGGCTTACCCGTGAATATTTCGAAGCTGATCTTACCAGTCTAAAAAATGCGCTGAAAATTTTTCCAGATGCCGAAATTCTTGAGTTAAAGATCAGAACCGGAGTTGATATAATTCCCCGGCCTGTTGAAGAAATTGAAATTCCCGAAGAAAGAGCAGCTGATCTTTTAGATGAGCTCGACAACGATCCGCGCACTTCAGGACTCGCAAAACTTACAAGACGATTGGTTGCTGCATTAAATATTCCAATGCATACGCACGGTAGCAGTGATCAATCTTACGGTGGTGTTTCAGATATCACTAACCGTGGGAATTTTGACCGGCTTTTATTAAGCGAGCTGGCGTATGATGATGATACCTTGACCGCGCGCCTTGCAAATAACGAATCGCTTTATTTACGCAGGGAAGAGCTTCCTTCCAATCTTGAACAGCATCGAAAAATTCTTATCGATACAACGCTTAAGATGTGGGGCATTCCGCGTGTGTTTGCAATTGCAGTTGCGCTTGCCTGTGCGAGAAACAATAAAATAAATGCAACGATTGATTCATATAGTTTATCGGGAACAGGTTTTAATCCTGTGGACCTGTACTCAAAAAAAGGAATCGTTGAAGCGCTTGAACAGCTGGAACCGTCCATTGATTGCAGGAAAGGATTTGTTTCATGCATGAATGCGGATGTAAAAAAAGGAGTGACAGAATACCTTTTCATCACAACGGAAGAATCGATGCACAGCCCTTCCATGCAGGCTGCCCTGGCAGAAATTAAAGAATCGCTTACCTATCTTATTACCGTAAGCCGCGATGGTCGTTTAGAGTTTCATGAATTTATTGCTAAACGACGTAAGCTGCTGAGCACCGCAAAGTTTAATCTGAATGAACTTTTCTTTTCACCTGTTGTGCGTCTGCCACAAACCACTTTTGAAAACGCACCTGCATTTCTTGGTTGTAATCCGCCGCCATTATATTTTCCTGCATCAAAATTAAAAATGTCAGGGTGGTACATGCTACACAATGCCGCAGGTGTTATAGCAGTAACAATAGATCATCGTGTGTTGTATTGGTCAGAAAAACAAATTGGTGCAACAGAGGTATTATCCTTTATTGACGAGGGCCGTTATGCTATAGGATTTGAAAAAGAAAATACAAACTCGTTTTACATCCTGGTAATAAACGATAAAACAGA
>JBKJMR010000669.1:0-9122 GCA_046596275.1 Bacteroidia bacterium
GATTGCAACTTGTGGAGGAATTGAATTCGGCACTCGAATTATTCCACATTATGAATTAAATCCGCGTTCATACAATACAGTTGTGCTTACAGGTGCGGGTGAAATTCAAATAAATGGTTCGCTGTTTGTATCAGATGCATTCGAAGATTATTTTACCGGAACATGGAAATTACAAGATCGGATTTCCGGTTACCGGGATAATTCCATAGCTGTTGTTTCTGGTTCATCGCATATTTTTGCAGGGAAATTTATTTTTGAATCGCCTGAAAACCCTGACTGGCAAAATACCTATGCCATTGAGCGCGCATTTTATGTCAATAACACGGTAGAAGTTCAGAAGAATGCCCGCCTGTTTTTTTCACAGCATGCAGATGTGGTTTTGCTTTCATTAGTAACCGACCCGCAATCAAAATTAATTCACCAGGAAGAAGATCGTTTTGTAACAGGAAGTAATTTCCGTATCGGCGATCCGCCCCCAACACCACAATCACACACCGTAACAACCGTTGTAGTACCGAATCTTTGTAACGGAGATTGCCAGGCAACTGCTACAGCTGTTGTGGTTGGTGGATCAGGATCATTCACCTACACATGGAGCAATACACAAACCACACCAACAGCAACCGGACTTTGTGCAGGAACTTATCTCGTAGTAGTAACCGATCTGATCAATGGTGACCAGGTTCCGGCTTTCGCTATCGTTACAGATCCGCCGCCGCTGGTTATCTTCTTCTCTAATACATCGCCGCTTTGTAATGGAATGTGCAACGGTTCAAGCTCTGCATCTGTTGCTGGTGGAACTGCGCCGTACAATTATTTATGGGCGCCCGGTGGACAAACCACTTCTTCCATCACGAATCAGTGCGCCGGTGTTTACACACTTACTGTAACTGATGCAAATGGTTGTACAGTTACACAACCGTCCGTTATTACACAACCTTCCCCGCTTTTGTCTAACGGAACAAGAAACAATGTCTCTTGCTTCGGAGCTTGTGATGGAACCGCAACAGTTGCTCCAACGGGCGGAACAGCACCTTACAGTTATTCATGGGCGCCAAACGGACAAACCACACCTTCCATTACAGCATTATGTCCTGGAAGCTACACCTGTACCGTGACAGATAATAACGGTTGTCAGTCCACCTACATTGCTGTAATTACTCAACCCGCTTTATTACAGGTAAGCGCAACAAATACTAATGCAAGCTGTAACGGCGTGTGTGACGGAACAGCATCGAGCACTGTTATTGGTGGTACAATTAATTATAGTTATGTGTGGTTGCCCGGTTTACAAACCACGCCTAACATATCCGGACAATGTGCCGGAACATATACACTCAACGTTACTGATGCAAATGGTTGCACAGCTTCAACTACAGTTACAATTACACAACCGGCTCCCCTGGTTGTTGCACCAACAGGAGTGAATATTGCCTGCTTCAATACATGCACCGGAACAGCTGCGGCAAACGTTTCAGGCGGAACACCGGGCTACACGTATTCCTGGTTACCATCTGGTGGAACAGGTCCGACAGCTTCTTCACTTTGTCCTGCAACTTACACAGTGAACGTAACAGATTTAAATGGCTGTACAGGAAGTGGACAAGTAACGATCACACAACCGACGCAATTATTTTCCAACGCTTCCGCAACAAACGTCACTTGTTTCGGCGCATGTAACGGAACAGCAACAGCGAATGGTGCAGGAGGCGTAGGGCCGTATACTTATTTATGGCAGCCGGGAAATATAAATTCACAAACGATTACTGCTTTGTGTCCGGGTTCTTATACAGTTACGGTAACAGATGCAAACAATTGCAATGCCACCGGCACAGTTACAATTACACAGCCGAATTTATTACAACCGGGCGCTACGTTTACCAATGTAACCTGTAATGCATTGTGTAATGGAACTGCAACTGCAAATCCATCCGGTGGAGTGGGACCTTATACTTATTTGTGGAATCCGGGTGCATTAACCACGAGCACTATTTCCGGACTTTGTGCTGGATCCTATACGCTTACGGTAACAGATGCAAATAATTGTGCGCAAAGTCAAACCGTAACCATTACACAACCGAATCCCTTAAACGTTTCGATCAATGCAACGCAGATTTCCTGTAATGCCGTTTGTAACGGGGCAGCTGCGTCTGTTGTTTCCGGTGGTACGCCTCCTTATTCTTATTTATGGTTACCCGGCAACCAGACTTCTCCATCCATCAGCAATCTTTGTGCAGGATCATATACCATACAAATCACCGATGCGAATGGATGTGTGAACTCAGCTTCAGTTGTGCTTGTTCAGCCTACCGCGCTTACACTTGTTCCGTCGTCTAATAACACAACGTGTAATGGATCCTGTAATGGATCTGCTTCTGTTTCTGCTTCAGGTGGAGTAGGTGCTTACACGTATGCATGGGCGCCCGGCGGTGAAACAACAGCTTCGATCACCGCACTTTGCGCCGGAGCTTATACCGTAACTGTTACAGATGCATCAGGATGTACGAGCACAGCAACAATTACAATTACTCAACCTACTCCATTAACCGCAGGCGTTACTTCAAATAATGTTTCATGTAATGGAGGATGTAACGGATCGGCAGCTGCAACTCCTGCAGGTGGAACAGGTCCGTATACCTATCTCTGGATGCCCGGTGCATTTACCACCAGCAATGTCAGCGGACTTTGTCCGGGTACATACACAGTCACTGTTACCGATGCGAATTTATGTACGATCAATCAGCAGGTTGCAATTACCCAGCCTTCGCCGTTATCGGCAATGGTTGTTGCAACAACATCCAGCTGTGGAAATTGTAACGGAACTGCAACTGTTGCGGTAAGCGGTGGAACACCTCCTTATGCTTATTTCTGGACACCAACGAACCAGACAAATCCAACCGCAATAAATCTTTGTATCGGCAATTACACCGTTACCATTACGGATGCTGCAGGATGTACAACCACAGCAACATGCACCGTTCTCCCGATCGTAAATATTATTGTGACCAGCGCTACCACCAGTCTTTCCTGCTTTGGTTCCTGTGATGGAATTGCAAGCGCTAATGCCGCAGGCGGAGCAAATCCTTATTCATATGTTTGGACACCTGGTAACTTAACTTCACAAACTGTAACCGGACTTTGTGCAGGTTCATATACGGTGACAGCTACGGATGCAAATTCATGTTTCAATACAGCAACTGTAACGTTCGTTGATCCACCATTGCTTACTGCAACATCTGCTTTAACAAATGCAAGCTGTAACGGTGTGTGCGATGGAACTGCTGCTGTTACCCCTTCTGGTGGAACAGGAACTTATTCCTACTTGTGGTCGCCTGGCGGACAAACCACTCCATCGGTAAATGGATTATGCGTCGGTACGTATACTTGCACTATTTCAGATGCGAATAATTGTACGACAACGGTACCATTCAACATTACTGAACCAACATTAATTACTTCGAATGAAACTGTTCTTCCTGCCAACTGTACTTTATGTGACGGAAGCATTACTGCAAATCCTGCAGGTGGAAGCGGACCTTATACCTTCCTCTGGGCGCCGGGTGCGCAAACCACACAAACAATTTCAAATCTTTGTCCCGGAATTTATACCGTTACAATTACAGATGCAACAGGATGTTCTGTTACTACACCGATCGCAGTAAGCAATGTTAACGGACCGACAGTTGTAAGCGCATCAACAAACGTAAGCTGTAACGCAGGATGTGACGGAACCGGAACTGCAAACGTTACAGGAGGAACCGCACCATTTACATATGACTGGTCACCGGGAAATCCGCCTGGTGATGGAACACCTGCTGTTACCGGTTTGTGTGCAGGAACTTATTTCTGCCAGGTTACTGATGGTGTAGGATGCATGACATTTGCAAGCATTACCATTACCGAACCGCAACAATTAGCTGCAACCGCAACCATTACGAATGTAACCTGCAATGGTAATACCGATGGAAGCATTACCGTTACACCTACTGGTGGAACAGGCGCATATTCTTATCTCTGGGCTCCGGGCGCACAAATTACACCAACTATTTCCGGGCAGGCTCCAGGAACTTATACAGTTACAATTACCGATGCGAACCTTTGTACCATAATACAACAATATACTATCACTGCACCAATTGTTCTTTCCTCAACAATGGCATTTACTAATGTATTGTGTAACGGAGCTTGTAACGGAACAGCTTCCTTGACAATAACAGGAGGAACAGCCCCGTTTACGTTTAGCTGGTCGTCGGGACAGGGAACACCGAATGTTGCAAATATGTGTCCAGGTACATACACCGTTAACGTTACAGATGTAAACGGATGTACCACGCAACAAACTGTTTCTATCAGCGAACCAACACCTTTGATTTCATCCATTACTGGTACAAATGCGAGCTGTAATGGCATTTGCGACGGAACAGGAACTGTAACCGCAAGCGGTGGAACACCAGGTTATTCATATACATGGTCACCGGGCGGAGGAACAACTCCTTTTGCAAGCGGACTTTGTGCGGGGGCTTATTCTGTCATTACACTTGATACAAACGGATGTTCTTCTGTTTCATCTATAAATATATTACAACCACCATCAGTTGTTCTTTCCGCAAGCAGCGGACCAGTTTCCTGCTTTGGGAATTGTAATGGCGTGGCATCCGTAATTGCTACAGGCGGCTCTCCGGGATATGTTTATAGCTGGGCGCCGGGTGGACAAACCACAGCAACAGTAACAGGACTTTGTGCCGGTATATATACAGTTACAGTAACAGATTTGAACGGTTGTTCGCAAAACGTGAGTACAACTGTAGCACAACCTTCCATTCTACAAGCCAACACTTCCTTCACAAGCCCGATGTGTAATGGAGGATGCACCGGAACTGCAACTGCGAATCCTGTTGGAGGAACCGGCCCGTATTCTTATCTCTGGGCGCCGAACGGTGAAGTAACTTCTACGATCACTAATCTTTGTGTGGGAACCTATACAGTGACGGTTTACGATGCAAATGGTTGTACTGATATTCGAACCGTAAGTGTAACGCCGGTTTCAGGAATGTCGGTGTTGTCTGCAACTGCTCCTGCAAGCTGCGGAAATTGTGACGGGACAATCAATATTACTCCATCAGGTGGAATTGGTCCATATACATTCGCATGGTCAGGCGGATTACCGGCGGGACCAAATCAAATAAATGTATGCGCAGGTGTTTATGTTCTTACACTTACGGATGCGACGGGCTGTACGGAAACATTTACAGTAACAATAAATAATTCAGGCGGACCAACAGGTGAAACTGTTATTGCCACAGATGTAACATGTCCTGCGTCCTGTGACGGAACTGCAACCGTAACTCCAATCGGAGGAACAGGACCCTATACCTACTTATGGAATCCGGGTGGACAAACAGTGAACAGCTTAGTCGGAATGTGCGCAGGAAATTATTTCCTCCAGGTAACTGATGCAAATGGTTGTATACGCTTCTCACCGGTTGTGATTAATGCTCCTGCACCGATCGTCGGAAACCCGTTTGTAACGAATGCCACATGCACCGGCATTTGTGATGGCGCAATTGCATTAACACCAAGCGGCGGAACTGGTCCGTACACTTATTCCTGGGCTCCAAGCGGTCAAACCACTTCAACCATAAACGCATTGTGTGTGGGAGGTTATACTGCTACGATCACAGATGCAAATGGCTGCACACAAAATTCGGTGTCCAATGTAAATCCGTGGAATGTGCTTGCTGCCACCGTAACTTCCGTAGATCCCGGTTGCAATAGTGTATGTAATGGTTCTGCTACCGTAAACATTACTTCGGGAACAGCTCCATTTACTTACAGTTGGACAGATCCACTCGGACAGACAACTCAGACGGCTACAGGATTGTGTGCAGGTGCTTATAACGTAACACTAACCGATGGCGGAGGATGCGGAACAATACTTCCGGTCACGCTGAATAATCCGAACCCGATTTTAATTGCACCATTAATCACACCAACAACATGCGGACAATGTGATGGTGCAGTTACATTAAATCCAAGTGGCGGAACAGCACCATACACTTTCCTCTGGAGCAATGGAGCATCTACATCGGTCGTAAGCGGAATGTGCGCAGGCGTATACAATGTAATTATTTCTGATGCCGCAGGATGTTCAACAACATTCACAATAAACATCAGCAGCAGTGGTGGTCCGACAGCGGCAAACGGAACAGTAATAAATGCTTCCTGCGGCGGAGTTTGCGACGGTTCAATTTCATTGGCACCCACGGGTGGGATTTTACCATACACTTACTTGTGGTTACCCGGCGGACAAACAACTTCTTCCATTAGCAATTTGTGCGCAGGAAATTATAATGTGCAGATCCGTGATTCAGCAGGTTGTACATTAACACAAAGTTTTGTCATCACTTCCCCAACCGCAATTGTTCCGAATCAATTGATCACAAATACGGATTGCGGATTATGTGCAGGAAGCATTGCATTAACCCCTACCGGTGGAACAGGTCCGTATACTTATTTGTGGGCACCCGGCGGGCAAACAACATCAACCATCAGCAGTTTGTGTGCAGGACTTTATACAGTCACCATCACCGACGCAACGGGTTGTACCCAAACACAAACGATTCCTGTTAACAACCTGAACAGCGGTATGGCATTAACTGCTACTGCGACGGGTGTAACCTGCAATGCAAGCTGTAATGGTACAGCTACCGTAAACGTTGTGGGTGGAAATGGTCCATACACATACACCTGGAGCAATGGCGGAACAAACGTTACTGAATCAGGATTATGTGGTGGAACTTATATTGTGCAGGCAATTGATGCAGGCGGATGTGTGAGCGCAGTTGCCGTGACCATCACGCAGCCTACACAATTAGCGGCATCAAATCTTTTTATTCAGGATGAATTGTGTGCGAATGCCTGCAACGGAACGATAACCGCGATTCCATCCGGCGGAATATTACCTTATTCCTACAGCTGGAATCCGAGTGCGCAAACCACAGCAACTGCAACTAATCTCTGCGGCGGAAGTTATACTGTTACCATTTCAGATGCGAATGGTTGTACACTAACGCAAACAGGCACAGTTAATTCTCCTGTTGTGCTTGTGCTCAGCGCGCCTGTTGTGACCGATGCAACCTGCAATAATTCACCTGATGGCGCGATCGATCTGACCGTGAATGGTGGCGCGTTGCCATACACCTATTCATGGACGGGACCTGGAACATTTACTGCAGCAACGCAGGATATTACAAATGTGCTTTCAGGATCTTATACCATAACCATTACCGATGCGAACGGTTGTACTGTGACAGATACCATTCTCATCAATGCGCTGATTACAGTAATTGCTGATGCGGGTGATGATACAACTTCCTGCATTGGTGGCACAATTATCCTTGACGGAACCGGAAGCACGAACGGAACAACTTACCAATGGATTGTGCTGCCTTCGGGAACAGTTGTAAGCAATGCAATTACTGCAAGCATTACTCCTACAGCAGGAACAACAGCTTATGTGCTGATGGCTACCAATAACGGTTGCACTTCAACGGATACAGTGCTGGTGACATCCTCACCCGGACCGGTTGCAGATGCAGGACCTGATTATTCCATCATTACAGGAATGACGGTAACCATCGGAGGAAATCCGACGGGACCGGTTGGTTCAACTTACGGCTGGGGACCATCCACCGGACTTGGAGATCCGACGATTGCAAATCCGGTTGCTTCGCCTGCTGCTTCAACAACCTACACTGTATTTGTAACAGATGCGAATGGTTGCACCGGAAGTGATACGATGCGTCTTACTGTAGTTCCTGTAATTGATTTCCCGAATGGATTTACTCCGAACGGTGATGGTATAAATGATGTGTGGGAAATTGACAATATCCAATTGTTCCCTGAGTGCCAGGTGCAGGTTTACAATCGTTGGGGCGAATTATTGTTTAACTCGATCGGTTATAATCCGCCGTGGGATGGACGCTTTGAAGGAAAAGATGTACCTGTAGGAACCTACTATTACATCATCAAGCTGAATGATCCATTATTCCCTGAAGTGTACACAGGTCCTTTGACTATTATGCGCTAAGAAAATGAGAGACAGGAAAAATATTCAATATTCAACATTCAATATTCAAAACCGATTGGGATCTGGAATTTTGAATTTTGAATTTGCAGCGAAGAAAATGTTTCTTCTGTTGCTGTTATTCCCATTCGCTGCAATTGCCCAGCAGCTTCCGCATTACAGTCAATACATGATCAATGATTATGTAATGAATCCTGCGATAGGAGGGAAGAATAATTACTTCGAAGGAATTTCTGCGAACCGCTACCAGTGGATCGGAATTACGGATGCGCCACGCACCTACATCCTGAGCATGAACGGCCCGATGAAATATGATCACATGGGCGTAGGCGGACAATTATTTACAGATATCGTTGGACCAACTCGACGCACTGGTTTTAATTTATCATACGCGTATCATGCGCCGCTTACTGAGAAAGTAAAATTGTCTTTTGGTTTGTCGGCAGGTCTTACACAGTTTATGGTGGATGGACAAAAGATCAATCTGCATGATCCGGGTGATTTAGTTATTACGAATGCATTGCAATCTGTGCTTACGCCGGATTTCAGTGCAGGATTTTATTTGTACAGTGAACGTTTTTGGGTTGGTGCTTCTATCATGCAGATCCAGGGAAACAAACTGAAGTTCTTCGATTACATGGCGAACACGGAGAGTATGATGACGCGCCATTTTTACGGCATGCTCGGTTATCGTCAGCCGCTGGGTGATGATTTTGTTTTGGAACCATCGGCCTTATTAAAGTTCGCGCAGCCTGTTCCATTCCAGTTTGATCTTGGTTTGCGTGCGATCTACAAGGAGAAATTCTGGTTAGGCGGATCGTACCGTAACCGTGATGCGATTGCGATTTACACCGGCTATATTTTCCGTGAGAATTTAATGATCGGTTATTCGTATGATGTTACGATTACTGATTTAGGAAATTATTCTACCGGCACGCATGAATTAGTGTTTGGTGTGAAGTTCAACCGCAAAGGAATTAAGAAGAGTGATGATAGCGCTCCGAAGTTTGATTGAAAAGGGGGAACGAATTACGAA